>NZ_LSIZ01000151.1:0-88825 GCF_001556505.1 Streptococcus sp. CCH8-H5
GACACCGCCTTTTCACGGCGGTAACACGGGTTCGAATCCCGTACGGACTATATTTCGAGTAACTTAGGTTACTCTTTTTATTTTGTTTCTTTTTTTTATATGTTATAATAGCTTATAATACTATTTTGAGGTGAATTTATGTCTAAAGTTTTTGTTTTTGGTCATCAAAACCCTGATTCTGATGCAATCGGGTCTTCTTATGGATATGCTTATTTGAAACGTCAACTTGGTGTTGATGCTGAAGCTGTTGCTTTGGGTACTCCTAACGAGGAAACTGCTTTTGTTCTTGATTATTTTGGTGTTGAAGCACCACGAGTGGTTGAGTCTGCTCAATCGGAGGGAGTTAATCAAGTTATTCTTACAGACCATAATGAGTTTCAACAATCTATTTCAGATATTAAGGATGTTGAGGTTATTGAGGTGGTAGACCATCACCGTGTGGCTAACTTTGAAACCGCTAATCCATTAATGATGCGATTGGAACCTGTTGGATCAGCTTCTTCAATTGTTTATCGTATGTTCAAAGAAAACAATGTTGAAGTTCCTAAGGAAGTGGCTGGTTTGCTTTTGTCAGGTTTGATTTCGGATACTCTTCTCCTTAAATCTCCAACTACACATGCTTCAGATCCTGCAGTAGCAGCTGAACTTGCAGAAATTGCTGGAGTTAATTTGGAAGAATATGGACTTGCTATGCTTAAAGCTGGTACTAATCTTTCTTCTAAATCTGCTGAAGAACTTATTGATATTGATGCCAAAACTTTCGAATTGAATGGCAATCAAGTTCGTGTTGCACAAGTTAATACAGTTGATATTGCCGATGTTCTTTCTCGTCAAGAGGAAATCGAGGAAGCTATTAATAACTCAATTAAAAGCAATGGATACTCTGACTTTGTCTTAATGATTACTGATATTCTTAATTCAAATTCAGAGATTCTTGCACTTGGTTCAAACACTGATAAAGTTGAAAATGCTTTTGATTTTGTTTTAGAAAATAATCATGCTTTCCTTGAAGGAGCTGTTTCTCGTAAGAAACAAGTAGTACCACAGTTGACTGAAAGCTTTAATGCATAAAATTAGGCCGTCAGGCCTTTTTTTAGTTGTCTGATTAATGGTATAATACTTCTTATGATAATACAATTTAACCCAAACAAACTATGTAAGCAAGCTTTTTTTATGGAAATAGTGAATTATCTATATCTTAATCAGCCTGTGACCCTGAGAGCAATAAAAAGGGAGTTTCCTTTTCAAAAGAATATAGATAAATTAATTGAGGAGTTTGTAAAAGCAGGCTATATTGAACGATTTGAGAAACGTTACCGTTTATTAATTAGTCTTGTGTCGGATTCTTCTAAAATTGACTTAGACCAGCATTTTTTTATTAATGATAATTCTTCTTGTTATTTAGAACTATTAAATCGTAGTTTTGTTACTAAGATATCTAATTCTACTAATGATGTTGTTATTATCGAACAAACGGGTATCACGAGAGACGAACTTACGATTTCAAATTATTTCTATAAATTAAGAAAAAATCTACCATTATCGGAAGAGCAGAATAGATTATATGACTTATTAGGGGATGTTAATCCTGAATATTTTTTGAAACATGTTACGACTTTTCTTTTAAAATACGTTAGGAAGGAATATGCACTTCAAAAAAGGAGGAATATTTTTGTTGATGCTTTAGAATTATTAGGGTATCTTGTTCAAGTAGAAGAAGGGCGTTATCTTTTGAATATGGATTTAGACTCCGAAGCATTAGTTTTTAGTGCAAAAAAAGACTAGTATCATTACTAGTCTTTTTTATGACAACTTTAACGATTCCTTAGTTCAAGATAACGTTTGTACCAGATGTTAACATAAGATTGTGAAAATGGCCCCTTACCATTGTTAATCCAATCTACCAAGATTTTAACATGTTCCTTTAAGATATAGTCAATATCAGGAGAGTAATGCATTTCTTTTTTATGTGTTTCATACTCATCTACATCTAGCAATTTTTTTTCACCATCAGCGAAGACTTTGACATCTAGGTCATAGTCTATATATTTTAGTGCTTCTTGGTCCAAAATATATGGACTAGCTAAATTGCAGTAGTAGGAAATGCCGTTATCCCTAATCATGGCTATAATATTAAACCAGTATTTTTTGTGGAAATAAACAATAGCAGGTTCACGCGTCACCCATCGTCTTCCGTCTGCTTCAGTAACGAGGGTGTGATCGTTAACGCCAATAACAGCATTCTCAGTTGTCTTTAGTACCATAGTATCGCGCCAAGTACGGTGCAAACTACCATCATGCTTATAACTTTGAATTGTGATAAAGTCGCCTTCTTTTGGTAATTTCATGGCGTCCTCTTTCTACAATAAGGGTTATCCCCTTTATTGTATCATAATTTTTTGAAAAGAGGGGGAATACCTATAAATATTCTCTTAGAGCGGATGCTATCGCATCAAAGTCATAACCTTTTCGGGCTAAAGATTGTGTCAAGCGTTGCTTAAGCTCATAACCGTCGTATTTTTTACTAAATTTTTGATATTGCTTATCAATTTCGTTATAAAGGAGAGCTTGCTCATTTTCTTCATCTGCTTCAAGTTCTAGATGATCGATTGCTAGTTTACTTTCTTGGAATGAAAAACCTTTATTGATAAGGCTTTGAGTTAATTTATCTTTTAGAGCTTTAGATGGTAGTTTTCCCTGATATTTTCGTAACAGTTTTGCAGCTACTCTAATGGCTATTTCTGAGAAATCAAATTGACTTAAAACATCGTCAATGATCGATTTGTTACAACCTTTTTGAAGCCATTTTTGCTTCAGCACATAGGCTCCTTTATCGCCTGAATTCAGATTTTGTTGAGCTAGACTTTCTAGGAGTTTGTAATCATCAATCCAGTGATCTTTTTTTAGATTATCAATAATTTTTGGAATTATATGAGGGTTTATTTCATGTTTAAAAAGGTAATCTTTTACCTCTTTCTCAGTACGTTGTTTAAAGGAAATAAAATAGAGAGCTAAATTTTTACCATGCGAGAACTGGGCAAAGGATTTAATATTCTCTAGTTGATCTTTGTCCAGTATCATTTCTTTTGTCAACATGTATTTAACGATGGTATCTTCTGTAACGTAGAGACTCTCTTTTTTGTCTATCTCAAGGAGATAAAGTCTCTTTTTCTTCTCGATTTTTGTGATTTTCATAGTTATTATTATATCAAAATGTTAGAATGGTAGTATGAATTTACAAGTGAAACAGCGTATCCCGCTTAAGATAAAACGCATGGGAATCAATGGCGAAGGCATTGGTTTTTATAAGAAAACTCTAGTTTTTGTGCCAGGGGCTTTGAAGGGTGAAGAGGTGTTCTGTCAGGTTGTTTCTGTCAAGAGAAACTTTGTTCAGGCGAAATTATTAAAGATTAATAAACCTTCTAAGTTTCGTGTCGAACCTGCATGTAGTATTTATGAAGACTGTGGCGGTTGCCAGTTAATGCATCTTCGTTATGATAAGCAATTAGAGTTTAAAACTGACTTATTAGGACAAGCCTTGAAGAAGTTTAAACCGGCTAATTTTCAGTCATATGACATTCGTCCAACAATTGGTATGGAGCAACCACAACATTACCGAGCTAAACTACAATTTCAAACCCGTTCTTTTGATGGCTCAGTTAAAGCTGGCTTATTTGCGGAAGGGAGTCATCGCCTCATTAATATTGATGATTGTCTAGTTCAGGATGATCTAACTCAAGCCATTATGAATAAGGTGACAAATTTGTTAGATAAATACAAGTTCCCAATTTATAATGAGCGTAAAATTGCTGGAATTCGTACTGTTATGATACGACGTGCTTTGGGTTCAAATCAGGTCCAGTTGATTTTTGTAACCTCTAAATCAGTTTCTTTCACTAAATTGGTTAAGGAATTGACGGAAAGTTTTCCAGAGATTGTAACTATTGCTGTCAATTATAATTATTCGAAATCCAGTGAGATTTATGGTCAAGAGACGGAAATTCTTTGGGGGCAAGACACTATTCAAGAAGAGGTACTGGACTATAGCTTTGCTCTCTCTCCTCGTGCATTTTACCAGTTGAATCCTCAACAAACAGAGGTACTCTATGGTCAGGCCGTTGAAGCTTTGGATGTAGGTAAAGCTGAACACCTTATTGATGCTTATTGTGGCGTTGGTACTATTGGACTTGCTTTTGCAAATAAGGTAAAGAGTATTCGAGGTATGGATATTATTCCAGAGGCTATTGAGGATGCTAGAAAGAATGCTAAATCACTTGGACTGGGAAATGCTCACTATGAGGTGGGGAAAGCAGAAGATATCATTCCACGTTGGTACAAGGAAGGTTATCGAGCAGATGCTCTTATTGTGGATCCACCTAGAACTGGTTTAGATGATAAGCTACTTAGAACGATACTGGCCTACACTCCTGAAAAAATGGTTTATGTTTCATGTAATGTATCTACTTTGGCTAGAGACCTAGTTTCTTTGGCTAAAGTTTATGATGTTAATTATATTCAGTCAGTAGACATGTTTCCTCATACAGCTCGAACAGAAGCAGTTGTGAAGCTGACTAAGAAAATGTGATAAAACCTAACATAAAAAACAAGAAATTTTCCAAATTGTTGGAAAATTTCTTTATTTTTCTGAAAAATAGGAGTATAATAGGCTTATCGATTTTTTAAAGGAGGAGCGTATGAAAAAGAGCTTCATTCATCAACAAGAGGAAATTTCTTTTGTGAAGAATACTTTTACACAGTATTTGATTGATAAACTTGACGTCGTTGAAGTGCAAGGGCCTATTTTGAGTAAGGTCGGGGATGGTATGCAGGATAATTTGAGCGGTATTGAAAATCCTGTAACTGTTAATGTGCTTCAGATTCCTGACGCAACATACGAAGTTGTTCACTCATTAGCAAAATGGAAACGCCATACTTTGGCTCGTTTTGGTTTCAATGAAGGTGAAGGGCTCGTGGTTAATATGAAGGCTCTTCGTCCAGATGAAGATTCATTGGATGCAACGCACTCTGTTTACGTTGACCAATGGGACTGGGAAAAAGTTATTCCTGACGGACATCGTAATATTGCTTACTTGAAAGAAACTGTTGAAACCATTTATAAGGTCATTCGTTTGACTGAGCTAGCAGTTGAAGCACGTTACGATATTGAAGCAATTTTACCAAAGAAAATTACCTTCATCCATTCAGAAGAGCTTGTTGAGAAGTACCCTGATTTGACACCAAAAGAGCGTGAAGATGCTATTACCAAGGAATATGGCGCTGTATTCTTGATTGGTATCGGTGGTGTTCTTCCTGATGGAAAACCACATGATGGCCGTGCACCTGACTATGATGACTGGACAACTGAGTCTGAGAATGGTTACCATGGTTTGAATGGGGATATCTTGGTTTGGAATGAACAATTAGGACATGCCTTTGAATTGTCATCAATGGGTATTCGTGTTGATGAAGATGCCCTTAAACGTCAGGTTGAAATTACTGGCGACCAAGATCGTTTGAAATTGGATTGGCACCAAGCCTTGTTACATGGCCTTTTCCCACTAACAATTGGTGGAGGTATTGGTCAGTCACGTATGGCTATGTTCTTGCTTCGTAAGAAACATATTGGTGAGGTTCAAACTTCAGTTTGGCCAGATGCCGTTCGTGAAAGTTACGAAAATATCTTGTAAAAAAAGCACTAACGAAAGTTAGTGTTTTTTGGTTAGCAATTGCTGTGTATAATTGCTCAACGAATTTTCTATTGGAGTAGATATCATGAGACCTAGCTTAGTATTTCTCATAAAGAAAAAACCTATCCCTAGAAGGAGATAGGTTTTTAGATTAATCGCCACTACGGAAAAAAGCATCGTAAAGAGCTCTGACAGCTGCTTTTTCTTGCTCGGTTTCAATTACAAACATAACAGAAACCTCACTAGAACCTTGAGAAATCATTTCTAGGTTAATATGTTTTTCAGAGAGCGCTTTAGCCGCTGTCGCTGTAACACCGATGTGGTCTTTCATATTTTCACCAACAATCATGAGGATTGAAAGGCCGTGTTCAATTTCAACTTCATCAACACCGAGTTCACGAGTCAAGTATGAAAGAATTTCTTGTTCTTTGATTGGGGTAAGTTCACGTTCTCGAATAATGATTGAGAGATCATCGATTCCAGAAGGCATGTGTTCCCAACGGATGTTTAAATCTTCCAAAATTTGGAGGACCTTACGTCCAAAACCAACTTCACGGTTCATGAGGTATTTGGTCATATTGATGCTGACGAATTTATCATCACTCGCAATACCAACGACAGGAACAGTTGCACCCTTGTGTTCAAGAATAATGCGTGTGCCTGGATGGTCTGGATTATTAGTATTTTTAATAACCAATGGAATTTTACCACGATAGGCAGGGAGTAGAGCCTCATCATGCAGAACTGAGAAGCCAGCATATGCCAATTCACGCATTTCCTTGTAAGTCAACTCTGGAATTGAATGTGGTTCATGAACGACACCAGGATGGGCTGCGAAAATACCATCTACGTCTGTGAAGTTTTCATATAAGTCTGCCTTAACTCCAGCTGCAACGATAGAACCAGTGATATCAGAGCCTCCACGTGAGAAAGTACAAATTTGATTATCAGGGGTAACACCGAAGAAACCAGGGATTACAAGAACCTCATCTGATTCACGAAGCTCTTCCAACTTGTCATAAGCTCCTGGAAGGATACGAGCATTTCCAGGTTCGCTTGAGACGAAAATACCAGCTTGGCGAGGGTGAACGTAACGTGCTTCAATACCGTTATTACGGAAATATTCTGCGATTAATTTTGCGTTATTATCTTCCCCTGCAGCTAGGAAAGTATCATAAAGGAAATCATTGTCTTCAATAGGAAGAGTGGCAAGATCGTTGATAGATTTAGCAATCTTCGCCATTTCTGTTGATTTGAAGCCTAGCTCATCGACCATAGCTTGGTAGCGGTTAATAATCCATTCTTGGTCAGCTTTGACATCAGCACCTTTTGTGTAGTGTTTATAGTATTTAATCAAGGCGTCTGTGACTTTGGTATCTTCATCGTTACGCTTACCAGGGGCTGATACTACGACAAAGCGACGTTCAGGGTCAGATTTTACAATGTTTAAGACTTTTTCTAATTGTGTGGCTGAAGCAAGTGAGCTCCCACCGAATTTGATGACTTTCATAGTTACTCCAAAAATTTTAAATTACTCTACAATTATAGCAAAATTCTGACAATTTGTCACATTGTTTTTAAAAGCAAGTAAGATTTAGTCTGATTATGGTACAATAAGGAAAGAAAAGGAGGATATCCCGTGGTAGAGGCAATTATTTTTGATATGGATGGTGTCCTTTTTGACACTGAAAAATATTATTATGATCGACGTGCAAATTTCTTAGCTCAAAAGGGAATTTCAATAGACCATTTACCCCCGTCTTTCTTTATAGGTGGAAATACCAAGCAAGTTTGGGAAAATATTCTCAGAGATGACTATGATAACTGGGATGTGCCAACTTTACAAGAAGAGTACAATGCCTATAAACAAGACAACCCCTTACCCTATAAAGAATTAATCTTTCCTGATGTTTTCAAGGTCTTGAATGAAGTGAATTCTCGAGGGTTGAAAATAGGTTTAGCTTCTAGCTCAGTAAAGGCAGATATCCTTAGAGCTTTGGAGGAAAATCATTTGAACGGTTTCTTTGATGTGGTTCTCTCAGGAGAAGAATTTAAAGAGAGTAAACCCAATCCAGAGATTTATCTGACAGCATTACAGCATTTGAACGTGGAAGCAAATCAGGCGCTGATTATCGAAGATAGCGAAAAGGGGATTGCTGCTGGAGTCGCTGCAGGTGTTGAGGTTTGGGCCATTAAAGATAATCGTTTTGGTATGGATCAAGGTGCAGCCAAAGGCTTGTTGGATAACCTTATGGATGTTTTAGATTTATTAAAATAGAAGAGACACCGAGTTAGTTGTAGAACTCGGTGTTTTGATGTATCAAATTAAAAAACTCTAAGTTTTTGTTGACCTTTAGATGGACTATGGTATACTAGAAATTAACGATGAATGATTTGATAATCAAATTATCTATTCATCAAATAAAATTGTGATAAAAATATAAAGAACATACGGTTTTCATATAGGAACTAGTTATCGGAGGAATGCAAAAAATGGCTTACGAAACAATTCTTTATAGTGTTGAAGATGGAGTAGCAACTTTAACGCTTAATCGTCCAGAAGTGCAAAATGGATTTAATATTCCAGTTTGTGATGAGATTATGGCTGCAATTGAGCAAGCTAAACAAGATGCGTCAGTAAAATTCTTGGTAATCAATGCTAATGGAAAAGTCTTTTCTGTTGGCGGTGACCTTGATCAAATGCAAAAAGCGGTTGCTGTAGATGATGTACAGTCTTTGGTTCGTATTGCTGAGCAGGTAAATGAAATTTCTTTTGCTCTTAAAAAATTGCCTAAGCCAGTCATCATGGTAGTTGATGGACCATGTGCAGGTGCTGCAGCTAACTTAGCTGTTGCAGCAGACTTTACGATTGCATCTGATAAAGCTAAATTCATCCAAGCTTTTGTAGGTGTTGGTTTGGCACCTGACGCTGGAGGTCTCTACCTTTTGACACGTTCAATCGGTATTAACCGTGCGACTCAAATTACCATGACAGGAGAGCCAGTATCAGCTGAAAAAGCCTTGGACTGGGGAATTGCCTACAAAGTTGTTGAGTCAGAAAAACTTGAAAAAACTGTGAGTCAATTGATTAAAAAATTGAACCGCTCTTCAGTGAATTCCTTTAAAGCTATTAAAGAAATGGTTTGGGAATCTGAATTTGCAGGATGGGAAAATTACGCTAAGTTGGAACTTGACTTGCAAAAATCTCTTGCTTTCACAGAAGACTTCAAAGAAGGGGTACGTGCTTATAGTGAGCGTCGTCGACCTAAATTCCAAGGGAAATAGCCACATTTTCTAAAAGAAAAACTAAAGTTTTTTAATCGGGCTTGCGAAATTAGTTTGAGTCTGATATAATTTGAAAGTCAAAGTTTTATTGAAAGGAGTCTGGTGTGAATTACGACAAAATTGATGGCTATCTTGTTGATATTTTTAATAACGTAGTTATTATCGAAGAAGCAAGTTTAAAGAATTCAAAGTTTAACGATGTTTCCCTCAAGGAAATGCATACCATTGATGTGATCGGTACACATCCAGATACGACACCAAGTGCAGTAGCTAAAGAACTCATGCTAACTCTTGGTACTGTAACAACATCTCTCAATAAACTTGAAAAGAAAGGTTATATTGTCCGTACGCGTTCATCAGTTGACCGTCGTGTGGTCCATCTTTCGCTTTCTAAAAAGGGTCGTTTGGTATATCGTCTTCACCGTCGTTTTCATAAATCAATGGTGATGAGGATTACAGAAGGCTTTAACGACGAGGAATTGAAGGTTATGAGCAAGGGATTGGAAAATCTCCACGCATTTCTTGAGGAGTTGAAATAATGGCATTTGCAAAAATTAGTCAGGTTGCCCATTATGCACCTGCTCAGGTCGTGACTAATGATGACCTATCAAAAATCATGGATACTAGCGATGAGTGGATTCGCTCACGTACAGGTATTCAGGAACGTCGCATCTCATTGAATGAGAATACGAGTGATTTAGCTACCAATGTTGCTCATCAGCTATTAGAAAAATCAGGATTAGCTCCTGAGGAGCTAGACTTTGTTTTAGTTGCAACGATTTCTCCTGATAGCTCTATGCCGTCAGTGGCAGCGCGTGTTCAAGGAACAATTGGAGCAGTCAATGCCTTTGCTTTTGATATTACTGCGGCATGTAGTGGGTTTGTCTTTGCCCTGGCAACCGCAGAAAAATTGATTAAGTCAGGTGTCTACAAAAGAGGTCTAGTTATTGGTGCTGAAGTCCTTTCTAAAACGTTAGACTGGTCTGACCGTACAACAGCTGTCCTCTTTGGAGATGGTGCTGGCGGAGTCCTTTTGGAAGAAACTGAAGAAGAACATTTCTTGGGAGAATCTTTAAATACCGATGGTAGCAAGGGTGGTCTTGAGTCAGGAGCCTCTGCAGTTATCTCGCCTTATTCAGATGAGTCTGATCAGCCTAATCCCTATATGCAAATGGATGGGAAAGCAATCTTTGATTTTGCCGTTAAGACGGTTTCAAAGAGTATTAAGGCCTTGGTTGAAGAAAAAGGTGAGCCTGATTACTTCCTTCTTCATCAAGCTAATATTCGTATTTTGGATATTATGGCTAAGAAAATCGATGTCAGTCGTGATAAATTCTTGGCAAACATGATGTCTTATGGTAATACCAGTGCGGCAAGTATCCCAATTCTGCTTTCTGAAAACGTGGCGAATGGGACCTTAAAATTAGACAGCGGTCAAACAATTCTCTTATCAGGTTTTGGTGGGGGTTTGACATGGGGCAGTCTTATTGTTAAAATCTAGTTATATAAATTATGCACCAGCATAGATTATAAGAAATATATTTATCTTAAAGGAGAAATTAAAATGGCAGTATTTGAAAAAGTACAAGAAATCATCGTTGAAGAACTTGGGAAAGATGCAGAAGAAGTAAAAGTAGAAACTACTTTTGACGAACTTGACGCTGACTCACTTGACGTGTTCCAAGTTATCTCAGAAATCGAAGATGAGTTCGATATCCAAATCGAAACTGAAGAAGGTCTTAACACTGTTGGTGACCTTGTTGCTTACGTAGAAGAAAAAACTAAATAAGCAGGGCATAGAGAATATTCTTATTTGGGATATTCTCCTTTGTTTATACAATTACTTTGATTATTAAACTATTTATTTGATTAGAAAATCGAAAAAAGGTGCAAAATGAAATCTCGTATTACAGAACTGTTAGGAATTAAATATCCAATCTTCCAAGGTGGTATGGCCTGGGTTGCTGATGGCGACTTGGCAGGAGCCGTTTCAAATGCTGGTGGACTCGGAATTATTGGTGGCGGTAATGCCCCTAAAGAAGTGGTAAAAGCTAATATTGATAGAGTAAAACAAATCACTGACAAACCTTTCGGTGTTAATATCATGCTTTTGTCACCATTTGCAGATGACATCGTTGACCTCGTTATCGAAGAGAGCGTTAAGGTTGTTACAACAGGAGCCGGAAATCCAGGTAAATATATGGAGCGTTTCCACGATGCTGGAATTACAGTAATCCCAGTTATTCCATCGGTAGCACTTGCTAAACGTATGGAAAAACTTGGAGCAGATGCTGTTGTCGCAGAAGGTATGGAAGCTGGTGGTCACATCGGTAAATTGACAACTATGGCACTTGTTCGCCAAGTTGCTGATGCGGTATCTATCCCAGTTATTGGAGCTGGTGGTGTTGCTGATGGACGTGGTATGGCTGCTGTTCTTATGCTTGGAGCAGAAGCTGTTCAGGTTGGTACGCGTTTCGCTGTTGCTAAAGAATCTAATGCACACCAAAACTTCAAAGATAAGATTTTGAAGGCTAAAGATATTGATACTGTTATTTCAGCCTCAGTTGTTGGACACCCAGTTCGTGCGATTAAGAATAAATTGGCTACTGAATATAACCAAGCTGAAAAAGATTTCTTGGCTGGTAAGAAGACTCAAGAGGAAATTGAAGAGCTTGGTGCAGGTGCCCTTCGTAACGCGGTTGTTGATGGAGATGTGGAATATGGTTCAGTTATGGCTGGACAAATTGCAGGTCTTGTTCGTAAAGAAGAAACATGTGCAGAAATCTTGGAAGACCTATACACAGGTGCTGCCAAGGTGATTAAAGAAGAAGCTGCTCGTTGGGCAGATGTAAACGTCTAAAAACGTCGAAAGGATTAGGATAGTGACAAAACGTGCGTTCTTATTTGCTGGTCAAGGGGCTCAGAAATTGGGCATGGCGAGCGATTTGTATGCGACTTATCCCGTTGTCAAAGAGACATTTGATACGGCAAGTCGTATTCTAGGTTATGATTTGCGTGAATTGATTGATTCTAACGAAGAAAAACTTAATCAGACACGCTATACTCAACCAGCTATTTTGACAACGTCAGTAGCCATTTATCGCCTTTTGGCAGAAAATGGTATCACTCCTGATATTGTTGCCGGTCTCTCTTTGGGTGAATATTCTGCCCTAGTTGCGGCTGGAGCACTCTCATTTGAGGATGCGGTAGCCCTGGTTGCTAAACGTGGAGAATTCATGGAAACAGCTGCTCCTGCTGGAAGTGGGAAAATGGTTGCTGTCATGAATACAGATCCAAGTTTGATTGAAGAAATCTGTCAAAAAGCATCTGAAAAGGGTGTAGTAACGCCTGCTAACTATAATACTCCAGCACAAATTGTTATTGGTGGTGAAGTTGAGGCTGTTGATTATGCTGTGGAATTGCTTAAAGAAGCTGGTGCTAAACGTCTGATTCCTCTTAATGTTTCAGGGCCGTTCCATACAGCTTTACTTGAATCAGCTAGTCAAAAATTGGCAGCAGAACTTGAGAAAGTGTCATTCAAGGACTTTACGCTTCCTTTAGTAGGTAATACTGAGGCTCAAATCATGAAGTCAGAAGACGTCAAAGCACTTTTGGCTCGTCAGGTGATGGAACCTGTACGTTTTTATGATTCGATTGCCACTATCCAAGAATTTGGTGTAGATGAAGTAATTGAGATTGGTCCAGGAAAAGTCTTGTCAGGCTTCTTGAAGAAAATTGATAAAACCTTACCAACTCATAATGTTGAAGATCAAGCTAGTCTTGATGCCCTTCTTAATGCTTAAAACGAGGTAAACATGGAACTTAAGAATAAAAATGTTTTTGTAACAGGTTCAACACGTGGAATTGGATTAGCTGTGGCACACAAATTTGCTAGTCTTGGTGCCAATGTTGTTTTAAATGGACGTTCTGAAATCTCTGAGGACTTGCTTGCACAGTTTGCAGATTATGGTGTAACTGTTGTAGGTATCTCAGGTGATATTTCTAACGGTGAAGATGCTAAACGTATGGTAGCTGAAGCTATTGAAAAGCTTGGTAGTGTTGATGTTCTAGTTAATAATGCTGGGATCACTAACGATAAGTTGATGTTGAAGATGAGTGAAGAAGATTTTGAACGTGTCTTGAAAATCAACTTGACTGGTGCTTTCAATATGACACAGGCTGTCTTAAAACCAATGTCTAAGGCTCGTCAAGGTGCCATCATCAATATGTCATCTGTTGTAGGTCTCATGGGGAATATTGGTCAAGCTAACTATGCGGCTTCAAAAGCTGGTTTGATTGGTTTTACAAAATCAGTGGCGCGTGAAGTTGCGGCTCGTGGTGTCCGTGTCAATGCTATTGCTCCTGGTTTCATTGAATCAGATATGACTGACGCTATTCCAGAGAAAATGAAAGATGCTATGATTGCTCAAGTGCCAATGAAACGTATTGGTCAAGCAGAAGAAGTGGCTGAAGTTGCAGCATTCTTGGCTAGTCAAGAATATCTCACAGGTCAAACCATCGCTATTGATGGTGGTATGACCATGCAATAATTGAATGTCAATATAAAAAATCATTTACTAGAATATCCATCCGACAAAAGGAGAATATATATGTCTACAAATCGTGTTGTTGTTACAGGTTACGGCGTAACCTCACCAATCGGTAATACACCAGAAGAATTTTGGAACAGTCTTCATGACGGTAAAATTGGTATCAAACCAATTACGAAGTTCGATGCTTCTGAAATTCCAGTCTTTAACGCTGGTGAAATCCAAGATTTCCCGTTCGATAAGTACTTTGTGAAAAAAGATACTAACCGTATGGACACTTACTCACTTTATGCGATTTATGCTGCTATGGAAGCTCTTGAAAATTCAGGACTTAACATGGAAGAAGAAGATCGTGATCGTGTTGGTGTCATCGTGTCATCTGGTATCGGTGGTCTTCAAGAACTTGAAGATCAAATCATTCGTATGCACGAACGTGGGATGAAACGTATCAAACCAATGTTTATCCCTAAAGCACTTTCAAACATGGGTGCTGGTAACATTGCTCTTAAAATTGGTGCTCAAGGGGTATGTAAATCAGTGACGACTGCTTGTGCCTCTGCCAATGATGCAATCGGTGAAGCCTTCCGTGAAATTAAATTCGGTTTGCATGATGTTGTCTTGGCTGGTGGTGCTGAAGCTTCAATCACTAAGATTGGTATTGGTGGTTTCAATGCTCTTACAGCACTTTCAACAACAGAGGATCCAGAACGTTCATCAATTCCATTTGATAAAGACCGTAATGGTTTTGTTATGGGTGAAGGTGCAGGGGTTCTCGTTATCGAAAGCTTGGAACATGCCCAAAAACGTGGTGCTAACATCTTGGCTGAGATTGTTGGTTACGGATCAAACTGTGATGCCTACCACATGACAACACCAACTCCAGACGGTTCAGGTGCTGCTAAAGCAATTAAATTGGCTATCAATGAAGCTGGTATCAAACCTGAAGATGTTGATTATGTCAATGCTCACGGGACATCAACACCTGCTAATGAAAAGGGTGAAAGTGGTGCCATTGTTTCTGTACTTGGTAAAGATGTTCCAGTTTCATCTACTAAATCATTTACAGGTCACTTGCTAGGTGCTGCTGGTGCAGTTGAGGCTATTGCAACAATCGAAGCGATTCGTCATAGCTATGTACCGAAAACTGCTGGTACAAAAGAATTGTCTGACTACATCGAAGCTAATGTTGTTTATGGTGAAGGTCAAGAAGCTGATATTGAGTACGCAATTTCAAATACCTTCGGTTTTGGTGGACACAATGCTGTTCTTGCCTTTAAACGTTGGGAGGCTTAATTCATGAATATTTCTGAAATCAAAGATTTATTGGCTCAATTTGATGCTTCAACTTTACGTGAATTTTCATACAAAAATAATGGTGAAGAATTGAACTTGAGCAAAAATCAAACAAGTTCAGTAACAGCTGCCCCAGTAGCTCCTACAGTTGAAGTAGTTGCGCCAGCTCCTCAAGCTCCAGTAGCAGCACCTGCCGCTGTTGAAACTCCAGCAACACCAGTTGAAGAAGCTTCTGCTCCTGCTCAAGCTGCTGAAGGTGAAGTGGTTGAAAGTCCACTTGTTGGTGTGGCTTACTTGTCTCCATCACCTGAAAAACCAGCCTTTGTTTCTATTGGTGATACTGTTAAGAAAGGTCAAACGCTTCTTATCGTTGAAGCAATGAAGGTGATGAATGAAGTGCCAGCACCTAAAGATGGTGTTATTACTGAAATCTTGGTAGCGAATGAAGAAGTTGTTGACTACGGAAAAGGATTGGTACGCATCAAATGACAATTGATATTAATGCTATTCGTGAAGCTTTACCACACCGTTATCCAATGCTTTTGGTTGACCGTGTGCTAGAAGTTTCAGAAGACGAAATCACAGCTATTAAAAATGTAACGATCAATGAACCTTTCTTTAATGGACATTTTCCTCAATACCCAGTTATGCCTGGTGTTCTTATCATGGAAGCTCTTGCGCAAACAGCTGGTGTTCTTGAATTGTCTAAACCTGAAAACAAGGGCAAATTAGTCTTTTATGCAGGTATGGATAAGGTTAAATTTAAAAAACAAGTGGTTCCTGGTGACCAACTTGTTATGACAGCTAAGTTTGTTAAACGTCGTGGAACAATTGCTGTTGTTGAAGCTAAGGCTGAAGTCGATGGTAAACTTGCTGCATCAGGTACTTTGACTTTTGCTATTGGAAGCTAATGTTTTGTGAAAATCCTTCTGGCGACAGTCGGAAAGGATTTTTCTTTAGATATTGGTCTATCACATAGAAAGGAAATCAACACAGACTATCAAAAAATGTCTGATGTTATCTTGTTTTATGTTTAAAAAATTATTGATTGCCAATCGTGGTGAAATTGCAGTGCGTATTATCCGTGCAGCGCGTGAATTGGGTATCCAAACGGTTGCTATTTATTCTGAAGCGGATAAGGATTCTCTCCATACTATGCTCGCTGATGAAGCTATTTGTATCGGGCCTGCAAAATCAACGGATTCTTATTTGAATATGAATCGTGTCCTATCAGCTGCTATTGTGACTGAGGCTCAAGCTATTCATCCAGGGTTTGGTTTCTTGAGTGAAAACTCTAAATTTGCCACTCTCTGTGAAGAAATGAACATCAAGTTTATTGGTCCTTCAGGCGAAGTCATGGACAAGATGGGTGATAAAATCAATGCCCGTGCTGAAATGATTAAGGCTAATGTCCCTGTAATTCCTGGTTCAGATGGTGAAGTCTTTACAGCTGAGGAGGCTTTAGAGGTTGCCAACCGTCTTGGTTACCCAGTAATGCTTAAGGCTTCTGCTGGTGGTGGCGGTAAGGGGATTCGTAAGGTTAACACTGAAGAAGAGTTAGCTCCTGCTTTCGAATCTGCGTCACAAGAAGCTAAAGCAGCCTTTGGTAATGGGGCGATGTATATTGAAAAAGTTATTTACCCAGCTCGTCATATCGAGGTTCAAATTTTGGGAGATAGCTATGGTAATATTGTTCACCTAGGTGAGCGTGATTGCTCTCTTCAACGTAATAACCAAAAGGTTTTGGAAGAATCACCGTCAGTTGCTATTGGTAAGACACTTCGTCACGAAATTGGTTCTGCGGCTGTCCGTGCCGCTAAGGCTGTTAATTATGAAAATGCGGGTACTATCGAGTTTCTTCTTGATGAAAAAACAGGTCAGTTTTACTTTATGGAAATGAATACCCGTGTTCAAGTTGAGCACCCAGTTACTGAATTTGTAAGTGGTGTGGATATTGTTAAAGAACAAATCCGTATTGCCGCAGGTGAAAAATTATCTGTGGCTCAAGATGATATTGAAATCAAGGGACATGCCATTGAGTGTCGTATCAATGCGGAAAATCCTAAGTTCAACTTTGCACCAAGCCCAGGGAAAATTAGCAATCTCTACCTACCTAGTGGTGGTGTTGGCCTTCGTGTGGACAGTGCTGTCTATCCTGGCTATACTATTCCCCCTTACTATGATTCAATGATTGCTAAAATCATTGTTCATGGAGAAAATCGATTTGAGGCACTCATGAAGATGCAACGTGCTCTTTACGAGCTTGAAATCGATGGAGTTGTGACAAATGCTGACTTCCAATTGGATTTGATTTCAGACCGTAACGTTATTGCTGGAGATTATGATACATCATTCTTGATGGAAACTTTCCTACCAGAATACCAGAATCGTGAGGAATAGAGTTTATGGGATTATTTGATCGAAAAGAAAAGTATATCCGTATCAATCCTAACCGTTCTGTACGTAATGGGGTTGATCACCAGGTACCAGAAGTACCAGATGAGCTTTTTGCCAAATGTCCTGGCTGTAAGCAAGCTATTTATCAAAAGGACTTGGGGCAAGCTAAAATCTGTCCAAACTGTTCTTATACCTTCCGTATTTCCGCTAAAGAACGTCTCGATTTAACAGTTGATGAGGGATCTTTCCAAGAACTGTTTACAGGCATTAAAACTGAAAATCCATTGAATTTTCCAGGTTATATGGAGAAACTAGCAGCGACTAAGGAAAAAACTGGTCTTGATGAAGCTGTTGTGACTGGTGTTGCAACTATCAAGGGGCAAAAAACAGCCTTGGCCATTATGGATTCTAACTTTATCATGGCTTCAATGGGGACTGTTGTTGGTGAGAAAATCACTAAACTCTTTGAACATGCGATTGAGGAAAAACTTCCAGTTGTTATTTTTACAGCATCTGGTGGGGCCCGTATGCAAGAAGGAATCATGAGTTTGATGCAAATGGCTAAAATTTCAGCTACTGTAAAACGTCATTCGAATGCTGGCTTGTTGTATTTGACTGTATTGACAGATCCAACAACTGGTGGGGTTACAGCAAGTTTCGCCATGGAAGGTGATATCATCTTAGCTGAGCCACAAACCTTGATTGGTTTTGCAGGTCGTCGTGTCATTGAAAACACAGTTCGTGAAACTTTGCCAGATGATTTTCAAAAGGCTGAGTTCCTTCAAGAACATGGTTTTGTTGATGCCATTGTTAAACGTACAGAGTTGGCTGATACCATTGCCACACTCTTATCATTCCATGGAGGTGTTCAATGAGCGACGTAGCACGTATTTTAAAAGAAGCGCGTGACCAAGGCCGTTTAACTGCTTTGGACTTTGCCCAAGGAATCTTCGATGACTTTATCGAACTTCATGGTGACCGTAATTTCCGTGATGATGGTGCCGTTATCGGTGGTATTGGTCGCTTAAATGGCCAAGCCGTTACAGTAGTGGGTATCCAAAAAGGTAAAAACCTACAAGATAATCTCAATCGTAACTTTGGGCAACCTCATCCAGAGGGTTATCGGAAGGCTCTTCGCCTCATGAAACAGGCTGAAAAGTTTGGTCGTCCAGTCGTTACCTTTATCAATACTGCAGGTGCTTATCCTGGTGTTGGGGCAGAGGAACGCGGACAAGGTGAGGCAATTGCGCGTAACCTTATGGAAATGAGCGACCTTAAGGTGCCAATTATTGCCATTATCATTGGTGAAGGTGGTTCGGGAGGAGCTCTTGCCTTGGCAGTAGCCGATAAGGTTTGGATGCTTGAAAATACCATCTATTCTATCTTGAGTCCTGAAGGATTTGCAACTATCCTCTGGAAAGATGGCTCACGTTCAGAAGAGGCGGCAGAGTTGATGAAGATTACATCAGGCGAGTTGCTTAACATGGGAATCGTTGATAAGGTTATCCCAGAACGTGGTTACTTTACAAGTGAAATTATTGAAGCAATTAAGACAGCAATTGTAGATGAGTTGGCAGAATTAAGCCAATTATCAACAGAAGACTTACTTGAAGCGCGTTATCAACGTTTTAGAAAATATTAAAAAACATTGGGATTTACCCCAATGTTTTTTTTATACGGTATGGCGTTCGAAGGCTTGGTCTGAGATACCTTGTTCAAGGATAAGTTTAGCCCATTCCTTAGCTGAATGAAGACTGTGATCCTTGTAGTTACCACAAGATTCAATGGTTGTCCCTGGAACATCTTCCCATGTAATCTCGTTAGCGATAGCTTCAAGACTAGATTTGATAACTTTGGCAATTTCTGTAGGATCTTGTTTACCCCACATAATCATATGGAAACCTGTACGGCAACCAAATGGTGAGCAATCAATAAGGCCATCGATACGTTGACGGATCAGTTTAGCGAGTAGGTGTTCGATAGTATGAAGACCACCTGTATCAATACTGTTTTCATTAGGTTGAATCAAACGGATATCAAAGTTTGTGATGATATCTCCTTTAGGTCCAACTTCCTCTGAAATAAGACGGACATAAGGTGCTTTTACAATAGTGTGATCAAGTTCAAAACTTTCAACAGTAACGTCTTTTGGCATGGTAATACCTCCCTATTCTAATAGAGTTATGATACCACAAAATCAGTTTAAAGTTCTAGTATTTATTTGAGAATTCGCTATAAATATGATACACTAGAAGACGGTTTTCTTTAGGGAAGCCTTAGAAAAGTTGAGGTAAAGACATGATAAACATGATAATTTTAGTTGTCTTTGCACTCATTGGTTTAGTCGTTGGATATTTAGCAATTTCTATTAAACTTAGCAAAGCTAAGGAACAAGCAGAAACTACCTTGCTAAAGGCAGAACAAGACGCTGTGAACCTTCGCAGTCAGGCGGAACATGATGCAGATCATCTGCGTGTGACTGCCGAACGCGAAAGTAAGGCTCAACGTAAAGAGTTCTTGTTAGAAGCAAAAGAGGAAGCTAGAAAATATCGAGAAGATATTGAAAAAGAATTCAAATCTGAACGTCAAGAGCTTAAACAAATGGAAAATCGTTTAACAGAACGTGCAACCAGCCTTGACCGTAAGGATGAAAATCTATCAAGTAAAGAACTTACCCTCGAGAAGAAAGAGCAGAGTCTTGCTGACAAATCTAAACATCTTAATGAGCGTGAAGAGAATGTGACTCAGTTGGAGGCTGAGAAGCAAGCTGAACTTGAACGTGTTGGTCAGATGACCATTGCAGAGGCGCGTGAGGTAATCTTAACGGAGACTGAGAATAATCTGACTCATGAGATTGCAACACGTATCAAAGATGCGGAAGCACAGGTTAAAGATACTGTTGATAAGAAAGCCAAAAACGTGTTGGCTCAAGCTATGCAACGCTTGGCTGGAGATTATGTTACTGAACAAACAGTAACTACTGTTCACCTTCCAGATGACAATATGAAAGGTCGTATCATTGGACGTGAGGGGCGTAACATCCGTACGCTTGAAAGTCTAACAGGTATTGACGTTATTATTGATGACACTCCAGAAGTGGTTGTCCTTTCTGGTTTTGATCCAGTTCGTCGTGAAATTGCACGTATGACTCTCGAGGCCTTGATTAAGGATGGTCGTATCCATCCGGCTCGTATTGAGGAGTTGGTTGAGAAGAGCCGTCAGGAAATGGATAACCGTATCCGTGAATATGGTGAAGAGGCAGCCTACGAAATTGGCGCTATGAATCTTCATCCTGATTTGATTAAGATTATGGGACGCTTGCAGTTCCGTACGTCGTATGGTCAAAACGTCCTTCGTCACTCAGTTGAAGTTGGTAAACTAGCAGGTATCATGGCTGGTGAATTGGGTGAAAATGTTGCCCTTGCTCGTCGTTCTGGATTCCTTCACGATATGGGGAAAGCCATTGACAAAGAAGTCGAAGGTAGCCACGTAGAGATTGGTGCAGAGTTTGCACGTAAGTACAAAGAACATCCAGTTGTGGTCAATGCCATTGCCAGCCACCATGGCGATGTAGAACCTGAGAGCGTCATTGCAGTTATTGTAGCAGCAGCAGATGCTTTGAGTTCGGCTCGTCCAGGGGCTCGTAATGAATCTGTTGAGAATTATGTCAAACGCCTTCGTGATTTGGAAGAAATTGCATCAAGCTTTGACGGTGTTCAAACAAGCTTCGCCCTTCAAGCTGGTCGTGAAATTCGTATTATGGTTCATCCAAACAAAATCTCGGATGATGAAGTTACGATCTTGTCTCACAAGGTACGTGAACAAATTGAGAAGAATTTGGATTACCCAGGAAATATTAAGGTTACAGTCATTCGTGAATTCCGTGCGGTTGACTATGCCAAATAAGATAAGAGAGCCGAAAGGCTTTTTTATTTTGCTCTTCATACTGAAAGGGGTATTCTTTTTGAAAATGTAAGAACTTTCTTATCGAATTGCGTCATTTTGGTAGATAAGTATTTTATAATGAAATATTTTGATTTTTTTTGACTGTTTCTAGTTGACAGTTATTAAAAATTTAGTATAATAGATTTTGTAAACGATTACAGAAGGAGAGATTATGCTAAAGTCTGAACGTAAGCAGATTATCTTGTCTCAGTTGAAACAAGATGGTTTTGTCACTTTGGAAAACCTAACTGTTTTGTTAAGTGATACTTCCGAGTCGACGATTCGTCGAGACTTGGACGAGTTAGCGGCAGATGGCCAACTTAAACGTGTTCATGGCGGTGCTGAAAGCATTCATGGTCTAAAGGAAGAAATTGCCAATAGTCAAAAAGCTATTAGAAACGTTAAAGAAAAGGCTCAGTTAGCTGGTTATGCTGCCGATTTGATTAAGGAAGGTGATGTCGTCTTTCTTGAGGCTAGTACAACAAATGAACTTTTGATTCCACATTTGGCTAATCGTCAGGTAACGGTTGTGACTAATTCTATCCACCATGCGGTTAAGCTGGTAGATCTTGGTGTTAGCACTAGGATTGTTGGAGGAAAGGTTAAACATTCAACGGATGCTTCTATTGGAAGTACTGCTCAAGAGCAAATCAGACAACTGAATTTTGATTGTGCGTTCATTGGTGCTAACGGCGTTGATGCTAATTATTTCACCACACCAGACATGGAAGAGGCAGTTATTAAACGGACGGTTATAGCTAATGCTCAAAAAGCCTATGTTCTAGCGGATGCCTCTAAACTTGGTCAGATTACCTATGCTAAGGTAGCCGAGGTCGAGAAAGTAACCATAATTACAAATGCTTCGGAAGAAGAGCTCCTAAAAGAATTAAAAGAGAAAACGAGGGTTATTGAAGTATGATTTATACTGTAACGCTGAATCCATCAATCGACTTCATTGTTCGTATCGACAAGGTAGAGATTGGTGAGGTTAACCGCATGGAGAGTGATGATAAGTTCGCTGGCGGTAAGGGGATTAATGTTAGTCGTATTTTGCAACGTTTAGGTGTCGATAATACTGCAACGGGCTTCATCGGTGGTTTTACAGGACGTTTTGTTACAGATGGTTTGGATGCAGAAGGTATTAAAACCAAGTTTGTAGCTGTGGATCAAGACACACGTATTAATGTTAAAATCAAGGCTGACCAAGAAACTGAAATTAACGGTGCAGGACCTGTCATTAATGAGTATCAATTGGCTGAATTGGAAGCAGTTCTTTCAAGTGTAAGTGCTGATGATGTGGTTGTTTTTGCTGGATCAGCACCAAGCAATCTTGGAAACAAGGTCTATAACAAATTGATTCCACTAGTGCGTGAAACTGGTGCACAGGTTGTCTGTGACTTTGAGGGTCAAACCTTGCTTGATTCCTTGGCTTACCAACCACTCTTGGTAAAACCAAATAATCATGAGTTAGAAGCTATTTTCAATGTCAAACTTAATGGTTTGGCTGATGTTGAAAAATATGCGCGTGAAATCCTTGCTAAGGGTGCACAGAACGTTATCATCTCAATGGCAGGTGATGGAGCGCTTCTTGTTACTCCAGAGGCTGCTTACTTTGCTAAACCAATCAAGGGAACAGTAAAAAACTCTGTTGGTGCGGGTGACTCAATGGTTGCTGGTTTCACTGGTGAGTTTGTTAAATCAGGTGATCCAATTGAGGCTCTCAAGTGGGGAGTAGCATGTGGAACATCTACGGCTTTCTCAGATGACTTAGCGACAATTGAATTTATTAAAGAAACATACAATAAAGTAGAGGTAGAAAAACTATGAAAATTCAGGATTTACTGAACAAAAAAGTAATGTTGCTTGACCTTCAAGCAACTACAAAAGAAGCTGCTATCGATGAAATGATTAACAGCTTGGTTGACAACAGTGTTGTGACTGACTTTGATGTTTTCAAAGCAGGTATTATGGCTCGTGAAGCACAAACATCAACTGGTTTGGGTGATGGAATCGCTATGCCACACAGTAAAAATGCTGCAGTAAAAGAAGCAACAGTACTTTTTGCTAAATCTAATAAAGGTGTAGATTACGAATCACTTGATGGTCAACCTACAGACCTCTTCTTTATGATTGCTGCTCCAGAGGGAGCAAATGACACTCATTTGGCAGCCCTTGCTGAGTTGTCAAAATATCTTATGCAAGATGGTTTTGCAGATCGTTTGCGTAAGGTGACTTCTCCAGATGAAGTGATTGCTGCTTTCAATACGGGTGAAGAAGAAGCACAGGCTGAGGAAGCTAAGAAAGCACAAGCTGTTAAAGAAGCAGCTTCAAGCGATAAACCACTTATCGTAGCTGTAACAGCTTGTACAACTGGTATTGCTCACACTTACATGGCTGAAGAATCACTGATTAAAACAGGTGAAGAAATGGGAGTCAATGTTCGTGTTGAAACTAACGGTGCGTCAGGTGTCGGAACACCATTGACTGCTGAAGAAATCAGAAAGGCTGTAGGTGTTATCGTAGCAGCAGACAAGGCAGTTGAAACAGCACGCTTTGATGGTAAAAAATTGCTTTCTAAACCAGTTGCAGCAGGTATCCGTCAACCTCAAGAATTAATCCAAAACATCTTGGATGGAAAAGCTGAAGTTTTCCATGCTGAAAATGCTGGAGCTGCTCAAGAATCAAGTGAGAAATTGAGCCTTGGTGGTGCCTTCTATAAACACTTGATGAGTGGGGTCTCACAAATGCTTCCATTCGTTATCGGTGGTGGTATCATGATTGCGCTTGCCTTCTTGCTCGACCAAATCATGGGTGTTCCCAAAGATCAATTGTCACAACTTGGTTCTTACCATGAAATTGCTGCTCAATTCAAAGCAATTGGTGGTGCTGCCTTTGGCTTCATGCTTCCAGTACTTGCAGGTTACATTGCTTACTCTATCGCTGAAAAACCAGGTTTGGTTTCAGGTTTCGTAGCTGGTGCTATTGCTTCAAGTGGTGCTGCCTTTGGTGGTGTTCCATTTGCTTCAGGTGGTAAAGCAACCCTTGCCCTTGCTGGTGTATCTTCAGGTTTCCTTGGAGCTCTTGTTGGTGGTTTCCTTGCAGGTGGTGTTATCCTCGTTCTTCGTAAACTCTTGGCAGGTATTCCACGTGCTCTTGAAGGAATCCGTTCTATCTTGCTCTTGCCACTTCTAGGTGTATTTGCTACAGGTTTCTTGATGTTGGCAGTGAATATCCCAATGGCAGCAATCAATACTGGTCTTAGTAACTTCTTGTCAAGCTTGTCAGGAAGCTCAGCCGTACTACTTGGTCTCCTTGTTGGTGGTATGATGGCAGTGGATATGGGTGGACCAGTCAACAAAGCAGCTTATGTCTTTGGTACAGGTACTCTCGCAGCAACAGTGACTTCAGGTGGTTCAGTTGTTATGGCAGCAGTTATGGCAGCTGGTATGGTTCCTCCATTGGCAGTCTTTGTAGCGACACTCTTATTTAAAGATAAATTTACCGAAGAAGAACGCAACTCTGGTTTGACAAACATCGTTATGGGACTCTCATTCATCACTGAAGGTGCAATCCCATTCGGTGCAGCTGACCCAGCACGCGCTATCCCAAGCTTTATCGTCGGTTCAGCTCTTACAGGTGCTCTCGTAGGTATGGCAGGAATCAAATTGATGGCACCACACGGAGGTATCTTCGTTATTGCCCTCACTTCAAATGCCCTTCTCTACCTTCTCTTCATCTTGATTGGTGCTGTGGTATCAGGTATCCTTTTCGGATTCCTCCGCAAACCACTTGATAAATAAGATATGATAAAACAATCTCGTTGTGACGGGATTGTTTTTTTGTGTCGTAGCAGATTTTTGTCAGGGTACCTATTTTATGATAAAGTATAGGCAGAAATGGCTTATCTAGTAGCTAATGCGCTGTATAAAGAAACATAAGAGGTAAAATATGGTAAAAGAATACGATTATATTGTCATTGGTGGTGGTTCTGGTGGGATTGCCAGTGCTAATCGTGCTGCTATGCACGGCGCTAAGGTTATTCTCTTTGAAGGAAAAGAGGTCGGCGGTACCTGCGTCAATGTGGGCTGTGTACCTAAAAAGGTTATGTGGTATGGTGCTCAGGTTGCTGAGACCCTTCACCGTTATGCAGGTGAGTATGGTTTTGATGTGACGGTTAATAAGTTTGATTTTGCAAGGCTTAAGGCCAATCGTCAGGCTTATATCGACCGTATCCATGGCTCTTATGAGCGTGGTTTTGATAGCAATGGCGTTGAACGTGTATACGAGTATGCAAGATTTGTTGATCCTCATACGGTTGAAGTAGCGGGGGAGCTTTATACAGCACCCCATATCCTTATTGCAACAGGTGGTCATGCTCTTTATCCAAATATTCCAGGTAGTGAATATGGGATTACTTCAGATGGTTTCTTTGAGTTAGATGAGGTACCAAAACGTACAGCTGTTATCGGTGCTGGCTATATCGCCGTTGAGGTTGCTGGTGTTCTCAATGCTCTTGGTAGTGACACGCATCTCTTTGTTCGTAAGGAACGCCCATTACGTACCTTTGACAAGGATATTATCGATGTCTTAGTCGATGAGATGGCTAAATCAGGTCCGACCCTTCACACGCATGCTAATGCTACAGAAGTAGTGAAAAATGCTGACGATTCTTTGACCATTAGCTTTGACAATGGAGAAACGATCACTGTTGATTGCCTCGTTTGGGCTATTGGTCGTGCAGCCAATACCTCTGGCTTTGGTCTTGAAAAGACGGGCGTTGAGTTGACCGAACGAGGTAACATTTATTCAGACGCCTTTGAAAATACATCAGTTCCTGGTATCTACGCCCTTGGTGATGTGACTGGTAAACTAGATTTGACGCCAGTTGCAATCAAGGCGGGACGTCAATTGTCAGAGCGACTCTTCAACAATAAAGCCGATGCTAAGCTTGATTACACTGATGTAGCCACTGTGGTCTTTAGCCACCCAGTTATTGGTTCTGTTGGTTTGACTGAGGAAAAAGCAATTGCTAAATATGGTGCGGAGAATACCAAGGTCTATAAATCTAGTTTCACTCCAATGTATACAGCTCTTGCAAACAATCGTCAGCCGTCAACTATGAAATTAGTAACACTTGGTGAGGATGAAAAAATCATCGGTCTTCATGGCATTGGCTACGGTGTCGATGAGATGATTCAAGGCTTCTCTGTGGCTATTAAGATGGGAGCAACTAAGGCTGATTTTGATAATACGGTTGCCATTCATCCAACCGGTTCAGAAGAATTTGTAACGATGAGATAAAAAGGTGAAGTCTGTCTACCTAAATGGATAGACTTTTCTTTATGTTCAAATAACAACCTATATTTTGTGTGTAACTGTATATTGTCTAAATAAAAAAGACCTTTAGGCCTTTCTTTCGTTTAATAAGTAGTTTCTTACTTCTGAGATAAAGTAAAGGGATCCTGTGACAACAAATAGGTCATCAGAATCTGCTGATTCAGCTTTTGCTAGCCATTCTCTATAGTCGGCCGCACATTTGAAGTTTTGAGGATAGTCATCCAAGGGCAGTGCTTCAAAAAAGTCAAAGCTGGTTACCGTAATATCATAATCTTTCAATTCTTCTAGTAAGTTTGCTAAAGGTTTTCGTCTCAGTCCTGCAAAGAGGATGTGGATTTTACGATTGGTAAAGTTATCTTTTAGTACCTGTTTTAAGCTGGCAATTCCTTGAGGGTTATGGGCACCGTCTAGATAAATATTGTTTCCTATCCACTCACTACGACCAGGCCAGTGTGTGTCACAAATACCATCTTGAATGCTCTTATTAGTAATCTTAGGAAATGTTGGAGTCAAGAGATGGGCAGCAGTGACAGCTAACCCAGCATTGTTTTCTTGATGTCGTCCTAGCATTGGTAGCTTAAGATCTGGACTTTCCCAATGGTCATAAGAAACTTGGATCGTTTGGTTGTCTTTCGGAAGCAGCTGAATTTCCCTATCAATGACGGCTAAAGGAGCTTGTAGGTCATGTGATTTTTGGTTGAAAAAATGTTCAACTTCTGCAGAGACACGACCAAGTAAGATAGGTGTGTTTTCTCGCATGACGCCTGCTTTATGATTGGAGATGTCCAAAAGGCTATTGCCCAAGGTTTCAGTGTGATCAAAGCCAATTGAAGTACAGATGACAAGCTCTGGCGAAAGGACATTGGTCGAATCAAGACGTCCACCAATACCTGCTTCAATGATAGCCATATCAACCTGTTTAAGGTCGAAGTAGAGGAACATGAGTAAGGTGACCAACTCGAATTCCGTTGGTCGGTCAAAAGCAGTGTGTTCTTCTAAATCATCAAGAAGAACCTGAGCTTTCTCGACAAGGCTAATCAAATCCTTGTCAGGGATTTCTGTACCGTTTATACTAATACGTTCGTTGAAACGAGTAATATAAGGTGAGGTAAAGGTCCCGACCTGATAGCCTGACTTTGTTAGGATATTTTGTAGGTAGCTTGTTGTTGATCCCTTACCGTTGGTCCCGACAATGTGCACCGTTGGAAAGTGAGTCTGGGGATTTCCGGCTTGTTTCAAAAGCCAACGCATACGTTCGAGTTGAGGGCGACGGCCATTGCCCTTGAAAGAATGGATAAAATTTAGAGTTTCTGTATAGTTCATAGAATTATAGAAAAAAGGCAGGGTTTCCTAGCCTTTTACATGTCTTAGTTAGAAGCGGCGTCACCAGTTGTTGCGCCACCAGTAGTCGCATTGCCAGATGTTGTGTCTGCAGTAGCTGCTGATGAAGAGGTAGTCGTATTGCCACCCGTTGTTGTGTCTGCAGATGACGAATAGGTGTTAGTTCCTGCTTGGCTACTTGTTTGTGTTTCTGAATCAGTCGCATTGCCATAACTAGATGAAGCGGCGCTTGATTCTTGAGTCTTATTATTGCCTTCTTTGATGACTACAGTTGATTGATTGGCTGATGAATCAGAAGTGTCCTTATTTTTAGAGGCTGTGAAATTCATGATGGTGATTGAAGCCACGATGATTGACAAAATTGTCCCGACGGCAGTAAGAACTTTTTGGAAGGCAGTGAAGCCTTTTGTAACGTGTTCAGTCACCTTTGGGGCAGATTTTTTTTCTTCTTTTGATGAATGATTACGGCGTGAGTAATTTTCAGACATGATGCTCTCCTTAAAAATATTTCGTACTTTCTATTATATGATTTTCTCGCAAAAATTGCTAAAAAAATTATGCTATAATAAATAGTAAATAAAAATCGAGGAAAAATCATGATTTATTTTGATAATTCAGCCACTACGGTGCCTTATCCAGAGGCACTTAGAACCTATCAAGAAGTGGCTACTAAAATTTTTGGGAACCCATCCAGCCTGCACCAATTAGGAACATCTGCGACACGTATTTTGGAGGCTTCTCGTAAGCAAGTTGCGGACCTCATTGGAAAATCAGCCGATGAGATTTTCTTTACGTCTGGAGGAACCGAAGGTGATAACTGGGTCATTAAAGGAGTTGCTTTTGAAAAAGAGCCTTACGGCAAACACATTATTGTTTCTGATATTGAACACCCTGCGGTGAAAGAGTCTGCCAAATGGCTTTCAGAGCATGGTTACGAGGTGTCCTATGCACCAGTAAATGAACAAGGGTTTGTGGATGTTGAAGCTCTTGCTGGATTATTACGCCCTGACACAATCTTGGTTTCGGTTATGGCAGTTAATAATGAAATCGGATCAATCCAACCTATTCAATCCATCTCAGATCTCTTGGCTAATGAGCCTACCATATCTTTCCATGTGGATGCTGTCCAGGCTATTGGGAAGATTCCAGTATCGTCCTATTTAACTGACCGTGTAGATTTTGCAACTTTTTCTGGTCACAAGTTCCATGCTGTTCGAGGTGTCGGTTTTGTCTACAAAAAGGCAGGGAAAAAGATTACGCCACTCTTAACCGGTGGTGGGCAAGAAAAAGATTTTCGTTCAACAACTGAAAATGTTGCTGGGATTGCGAGTATGGCCAAGGCCTTGCGCTTAGTTACTGACAAAGAGGTGTTTTCTCTTCCGAAAATTGCCAAGATGAAAAAAATTATCTTTGACGAATTGGCTAAGTACGAGGATATTACTATTTTCTCAGGTGAGGGTGAAGACTTTGCACCTAATATTTTGACCTTTGGAATCAAGGGTGTTCGTGGTGAAGTTATTGTCCATGCTTTTGAAGAGCATCAAATCTATATTTCAACGACATCTGCATGTTCATCTAAGGCGGGAAAACCAGCAGGGACTCTCATTTCTATGGGTGTGCCGACTAAATTAGCTCAAACGGCTGTACGTATCAGTCTTGATGATGACAATGATATGGGACAGGTAGAACAGTTTCTCACGATTTTCAAGCAGGTCTACGCCAAGACACAAAAAGTGAGATAGCAAGATTTAAGCAATTAAACAATAAAACTAAATTCAAATTTAAAAGGAAAAGGAATGACACTAACATATTCAGAAATTATGGTTCGCTATGGTGAATTGTCTACCAAGGGCAAAAACCGTATGCGCTTTATCAATAAACTTAGAAATAACATCAAGGATGTTCTATCCATCTATCCGGATGTTAAAGTGACTTTTGACCGAGACCGTGGTCACATCTACCTCAACGGTACAGACTATGAGCCAGTAGCAGAGTCTTTGAAGCAAATTTTTGGTATTCAAGCCTTTAGTCCTGTTTACAAGTTTGAAAAAGATGTCGAGGTCTTGAAAAAGGCTGTTCAAGACATTATGACTGGGCTTTATCGTGACGGTCTTACCTTTAAAGTGACTGCTAAACGTAGTGACCATGATTTTGTTCTCGATAGTCGTGAGCTCAATCTTACTTTAGGAAATGCAGTTTTTGATGTATTGCCTGAGATTAAGGCTCAGATGAAGGGCCCAGATGTCAACCTTAAGGTAGAAATTCGTGCCGAGGCGGCTTATATTTCTCACGAGGAAATTAAAGGAGCAGGTGGACTACCTGTAGGGACTGCCGGTAAAGGAATGCTCATGCTTTCAGGTGGGATTGATTCGCCAGTGGCAGGTTATCTTGCACTTAAACGTGGTGTGGATATTGAAGCTGTCCACTTTGCAAGCCCTCCTTATACCAGTCCTGGTGCACTGAAAAAGGCTCAAGATTTGACCCGTAAGTTGACCAAGTTTGGTGGTAATATCCAGTTCATCGAAGTACCATTTACTGAAATCCAAGAGGAAATCAAAGAAAAAGCGCCTGAGGCTTATTTGATGACCTTGACGCGTCGTTTTATGATGCGTATTACTGACCGCATTCGAGAAGAACGTCGAGGTCTTGTGATTATCAATGGTGAGAGTCTTGGTCAGGTTGCTAGTCAGACTATGGAGTCTATGCAGGCGATTAATGCTGTTACATGTACGCCAGTGATTCGTCCAGTTGTCACTATGGACAAGTTGGAAATCATTGATTTGGCACAAAGAATTGATACCTTTGACATTTCCATCCAACCTTTTGAGGATTGCTGTACTATCTTTGCACCTGACCGTCCAAAGACTAATCCAAAAATCAAAAACGTTGAACAATATGAACGTCGTATGGATGTTGAAGCCTTGGTTGAACGTGCGGTTGCGGGAATCATGGTGACTGAAATCACACCTATTGAAGAAGCGCAAGACGAGGTGGATACACTTATTGAAGACTTGCTCTAGTCTAGGAGGATATATACTAACATAGTAGTATTTAGGTGCTACTAGAGTTAGGTATGTCCAAAAAGAAATGTCGATGTTGAGCTTTTACCCAGAAAGGAAAATACATGACTGTTTATAACATCAATTTAGGAATCGGTTGGGCATCAAGTGGTGTTGAGTACGCCCAGGCCTATCGTTCTACAATTTTCAAAAACACAGGTATTAAGGCCAAATTTGTCTTTATGGATATGTTCCTGCAGGACAATCTTTCAGATTTGACCCGTAACATGGGGTTTGAAGATGAAGACGTCATCTGGCTATACAGCTATTTTACAGACCTGAAAATTGCTCCAACGACCTATACTGTCAAGGATTTGGAAAAGGAAATCCCTTATGATATCACGCGTCGTGAGATTAATGGCAAGGTGGTTAAGCTCTTTTGTGCCAAGGAAGATATTTTCTACGCCGCTTATTTGCGTAAAGAGGGTGAAGATATCGTTCACCGTGTGGAAAAAGTATCGCGTGGTTGCTTAATTCGTAAAGACTTTTACTCTTACACTAAGATGTTCACGGAGTACTACACCCCTGTAGATAACAAGGCCCACCTCTATCAACGTCGTTTCTTCAATGAGGATGGTAGTGTTGCTTATGATGAAATTGTTGATGGTAAGGATAGTGTCTTCCGTTTCCCAGATAAGATTTTGTCATCTAAACATGAATTTATCGCCTACTTCATGTCGCAACTTGGTCTAACTGACCAGGATATCGTTATCTTGGACCGTGCCACTGGTACGGGACAGGCTGTTTTCCGTAATACCAAACCTGCTAAGCTTGGGGTTGTGGTCCATGCAGAGCACTTTAGTGAAAATGCTGTGACAGACAAGACTATTCTTTGGAATAACTTCTATGAGTACCAATTCAGCAATGCAGATAAGGTTGATTTCTTCATCACAGCGACAGAACGTCAACGCAGCATTATGCTAGATCAGTTCAACAAATACACACCATTTACACCTCATATCGTAACGATTCCTGTGGGAAGTTTGGATAAACTGAGAGAGCCTGAGGGAGAGCGTAAACCATTCTCAATCATCACAGCTTCACGTTTGGCCAATGAAAAACACGTAGACTGGTTGGCCAAGGCTGTTGTTAAGGCTAAAGAAAGTCTGCCACAAGTGAACTTTGATATCTTTGGTACAGGTGCTGAAGAAGCTAAGCTTAAGGCAATTATTGAGGAAAATCACGCTCAGGATTACATCCATCTTAAGGGTCACCAAGATTTAACAGAAGTCTACAAGGATTACGAACTTTACCTATCAGGTTCTAAGAGTGAAGGTTTTGGCTTGACACTTCTAGAAGCTGTTGGATCGGGCCTTGGTATGATTGGTTTTGATGTCCGTTATGGGAACCAAACTTTTATCAAGGATAATGAAAATGGTTACTTAATCCCTCGATTTGAAAAAGATGACGAGCTTGCTATTGTGGCTGCCTTGGCAGAGAAAATTGTAGCTTTCTTCAATCGTTCAGATTTAGATCATGTTCATCAAGTCTCTTATGATATCGCCAAAGGCTTTTTGACAGAGGAAATCGAGCAGAAGTGGCTTAACTTAGTAAAGGAGATGACTAATCATGATTAATTTATTTGAGAACTATAGTCAAGGTAGTTGGGATCTCCATTACTCGCTGATTGTCGCTGGCTATGTAAATACAACAGTTTGTCTTTCAGATGATGGCTTTCTGCCTAGTGACGTGACCTCACCTTACCTTTATTTCACTGGTTTTGACAAGGTTCAAGGTTCTGCACTTTACTTTAATCAGGTTCCTGTGCCTGACTACTGGGAAATTTTAGGAACAAATAGTAACGCGGAAATCTTCCGTTTTGATAAGAAACGTGGTCATATTCACTATGCGCACCCTGCTCATCAGCGTCTAGTTAAAGCTGTGGATTGGTATGATGAGTCAGGTCGCCTGCGTGTGACTGATCGCTACAATAATAAGGGGTATCGTTTCTCACAAACAACTTACAATGTTAAGCAAGAAGCGACCATTACTAGTTATTTCACTCCAGACAACAAGGAAGTTATCGTCATTAACCATTTGACCAAAGACGTTATCTTGAATTGGAAAGACAAGGTCTACATTTTCAAAAACAAATCGGAGTTTGTAGTCTTTTATCTTAAAGAAGCTGGCTATGATTTGCGACGTATCCTTTATAACTCCTTGTCAACGCCTTTCTTGACAGCTATGAATCTTCCGAATTCTGGTCAAGATGTCCTCTTCTGGCAAGAGCCTATCACTGATTCAGTCCCTGGGAATATGCGCCTCCTTCTTGATAGCAATCACCGTCAAACTAAGATTGTAGTGCAAGAATACACGGCATATACGAATCTTCTAAAGTTGGTTAGTCCAGAGCAGGCTTCTCGCGTGGCCTTTCTCGGATTCATGTATCCATTTGCTCGTCAGAATAATTTCCAAAATCAAGCACTGATCTTGACCAACTCAGATCAGATTGAACACTTGGAAAACATTGTTAGTGAAGTGCCTACCATGCACTACCATATTGGTGCAATCACTGAAATGTCAAGTCGTTTGATGGATTTAGCTAAATATAGTAATGTTAGCCTTTATCCGAATATTACAACAGAACAGGTTAAACGTCTCTATCAAGAGGCTGATTTCTATTTAGATATTAATCACCAAAATGAAATCCTGTCAGCGACACGTGCTGCCTTTGAAAATAACCTGCTTATCCTGGCTTTCACGAACACAAGCCATGGTCCAGATTATACTGCACCAAGCAATATTTTCTCAGCTATGAATGCTGGGCAATTTAAACAAACCCTTAAAGAAGCCTTGGGCAACCGTGACTTCCTTAGTCACTTGCTTGATCGTCAACGTGAGCATGCTCATGTGGCGACACCAGAAGATTATAAGAAGGTTATTGGTTAGGGAAATGACACTAGAGATTCGTAACATTTATCCTCTGACACCAACATTCAAGAAGGTCGCTTCACTTTATGAAGCGGCTTTTCCTGTGGAGGAGCGTCTCCCACTTTGGCAATTGTCTTGGAACAACTTGAAAAGAGGACAATCTTTCTTGGCCTATTTTGATCAGGGAGTCTTCGTTGGCTTGACCTATACCATTTATACTGACAACCTGGTCTACCTACTTTTTCTTGCAGTTGAGGAAAGTAAACAATCTCTGGGATATGGCAGTCAGATTTTGGCACAAGTTAAGAAAGAAGCAGGGGTACGACCGTGTGTGCTTACGATTGAACCCATGGATGAGAAGGATGCTTCTAATCGTAATCAGCGCTTAAAACGTTTGGCATTTTATGAGCGAAATGGCTATCAGTTATTGAATCACTTCTATTTCGAAGGGACTGAACGCTATCAAATTTTGACAACGGATAGGAGCCTTTGTTTAGCTGATTTGGAGCAGGATCTAGCTAAGACCTTCTTAGGAAAATATGGTATAAGGGTTGAGTAGGGGAATCATTACTTGGTTAAAGGTCAATGAGCAGAATAAGAATAATCAAAATAACTTTTTCTCTTGTCATTAGAGGGAAAAAATGATAGAATTGTAACGTTGACTAAATGCACGTCCTGTGCAACCGCACGACTACTGTTTGCAAGTGGGTTCGTCCCCGCAGTACTAGGCGAGTCTTCACAGAGGGAAACCTCAGACACATTAAAAATTTTAATAGGAGGTGCATCATGAGCACATACGCAATCATCAAAACTGGTGGAAAACAAGTTAAAGTTGAAGTAGGTCAAGCAATCTACGTTGAAAAAATCAACGCTGAAGCAGGATCAGAAGTAACTTTTAACGAAGTTGTTCTTGTCGGTGGTGATAAAACTGTAGTAGGTACTCCAGTTGTTGAGGGAGCTACTGTTGTCGGAACTATCGAAAAACAAGGTAAACAAAAGAAAGTTGTTACTTTCAAATACAAACCTAAAAAAGGTAGCCACCGTAAACAAGGTCACCGTCAACCTTATACAAAAGTTGTTATCAACGCTATCAACGCGTAAGTTAGCGACTAATCACTAAGAAAGGACACAATCTTATGTTGAAAACTCTTGAAAACTTGCAACTTTTCGCCCACAAAAAAGGTGGGGGTTCTACTTCCAATGGTCGTGATTCACAAGCTAAACGTCTTGGTGCTAAAGCAGCTGATGGACAAACTGTATCAGGTGGATCAATCCTTTACCGTCAACGCGGTACACACATCTACCCAGGTGTAAACGTAGGCCGTGGTGGTGACGATACACTCTTCGCTAAAGTTGAAGGTGTTGTACGTTTCGAACGTAAAGGTCGCGACAAAAAACAAGTATCTGTATACCCAGTTGCTAAATAATTAAGCTAAAGTCTGCACTTTTGTGTAGGCTTTTCTTTATAAAAAAAGGAGAATCCTATGCCTTTAAATCACTACCAACAAGAAGTGGGGCCAAGTCTCGCGGATGCTAGTCCGGGGAAGATGCCAGATGTTGCCCTATTAGAAGGCCGTTATTGCAGCGTTGAACATTTGACGGTGGCAGAGCATTATGAGGACATTTTAGACTTTTACTTTACTAATCAGATTCTTTCTGATTGGACCTATATGTATGCGGATCCTTTTGAATCTGAAGAAGCTGTCCGTCAGTGTTTGGAGGATTATGAGCAATCCCAAAATCCTTATTTCTTTGCCATCAGGGATAAGGCTTCAGGTAAGGTTCTGGGAACCTTTTCACTTATGGCTATTACACCAAAAAATCGTAGTGTCGAGATGGGACGAGTGATTTTAGCACCTGCTTTACAAAAGACTCGAGCAGCCACAGAAGCTCAATACTTGCTTATGAAATATGTCTTTGAAGATCTTAACTATCGTCGTTATGAGTGGAAATGTGATAGTCTCAACCGTCCTTCTGCCAATGCAGCTATGCGTTTAGGGTTCACCTATGAGGGGCGTTTTCGTAACCATGCTATCTATAAGGGACGTAGCCGTGATACGGACTGGTTCTCGATTATTGATAGTGAGTGGCCAGCACTTAAGAAACGATTCGAGAATTGGCTAGCTCCTGAGAATTTTGATGAAAAGGGACAGCAGAAACATTCTTTAAGAGACTGTTAGCTGGCAATAAAAGGGCTCTATTCTGATGAAGGAGCCTTATTTTAGTAGTCCTAGTCCTAAATCAAAGCTCCTACTTTTCTAGTGATTATTGTTGCTGTCAAAATCAGTCTAAATACTCATTTTTCTGTCAATAATATTCCCATAATAAAGCATATTTATGCTATAATAAAGAGTAATTGTATCAAGGAGAATATGACTAATGGATTTAATTCGCGAAAAAGTATTTGTTAACCGTTACCACTATGATGTTCGTAACCATGAGTGGGAAAAAGAGAATGGTATTCCTAAAACAAATGTTGAAGTAACTTTCCAGTTGCACAATAAAGATGAAGAAGCTAACAATACGTCTGTTGTAGCTGTTTTGCAATTTATGATTGTCCGTGATGAGTTTGTTATCTCAGGGATTGTTTCTCAAATGGACCACATTCAAAACCGTATCGTCAATGAACCAAAAGACTTCTCACAAGAAGAAGCAGAAGCCTTGGCTGCACCGCTCTTGGATACGCTTCAACGTTTGACTTATGAAGTAACTGAAATTGCCTTGGATCGTCCAGGTATCAATTTGGAGTTCTAAGATGTCTCTTGCAGTTATTACGGACTCATCGGTTAATCTCCCTGCTGAAATTCAGGGTCGTGCTGATGTTTATGTTTTAGATATTCCGGTCATCATTGAGGGGCAGCCTTTTGTTGAAGGAAAAAATTTGGATGTCAATCATTTTTATGAGCAAATGGCAAACTCTGAGGAACTGCTCAAGACGTCGCAACCTAATCTAGCTGACTTGGATAACTTGCTTATGGAGTTGGAGGAGGAAGGTTATACCCATGTCATTGGGCTTTTCCTTTCTTCAGGAATCTCTGGTTTTTGGGCTAATAGTCAGTTTTTGATTGAGGACCATGCCAAGTTGAAGATTGCTTTTCCTGATACAAAAATCACAGCAGCTCCTATGGGAGCCATGGTGAGAAACGTTTTGCATTGGTCAGCTCAAGGGATGTCTTTTGAGAACATTTTGAAGAAGCTTGAGGAGCAAGTTGACCAAACGACGGCCTATATTCTTGTGGATGATCTTAATCATCTGGTTAAGGGTGGTCGTTTGTCGAATGGTTCGGCGATTTTAGGAAATCTTTTGTCTATCAAACCTATTTTGAATTTTAATGACGAAGGAAAAATCGTTGTTTTTGAAAAGGTGCGTACAGAGAAGAAAGCTGTGAAACGTTTGGTTGCCCTAGCTGAGGAAAATCGTGAAATGGAGCTTAGTATCCTTCACACTAATGCTCCTGAAAAAGCTGAGGAATTTAAAAGACAGCTAGAAGTACAGGGAATTAGTGTTTCAACAGTGGTATCCTTATGTGCCGTAATTGCGACACACTTGGGTGAAGGAGCACTAGTGTTAGGTCTAACACCTAAATTTACCAAATAAGTACTATCCATGTGGGATGGGGCTTGTCTATGATTAAGATCAATAGAGAGGAAAAATGACATGTCTATTAAAGTTATTGTTGCTGGATTTAAAGGAAGAATGGGTTCAACTGCGGTTGAGATGGTCAAGGGAGATGACGAATTGACTTTGGCTGCCTTGCTTGACCCATTTGCGACAGAAAAAGAAGTGGACGGTGTTCCTGTCTTCACAGATAAAGCGGATTTGGTTGGCTTTGATGCAGATGTCTGGGTGGATTTCACTATGCCTGCTGTTGCCTATGAAAATACTCGTTTTGCTTTGGAGAATGGTTTTGCACCAGTTGTGGGTACAACAGGATTTACTGAAGCACAAATTCAGGAATTAACAGACCTTTCTAAAGACAAGTCTATTGGTGGTTTGATTGCTCCTAACTTTGCTATTGGTGCTATCCTTCTTATGAAGTTTGCGGCAGAAGCTAGCAAATATTTCCCAGATCTTGAAATCATTGAGCTTCACCATGACAAGAAAAAAGATGCGCCTTCAGGTACAGCAGTGAAAACGGCTGAACTTATTCGTGAGGTTCGCGAGACTAAACGTCAGGGAGCTGAGGATGAGGTGGAAACACTTGCTGGGGCACGTGGTGCGGAGTTTGATGGTTTCCGTATTCACAGTGTGCGTTTGCCAGGTCTTGTGGCTCACCAAGAGGTTATCTTTGGTGCCCAAGGAGAAGGATTGACCTTGCGTCACGACTCTTACGACCGCATTTCCTTTATGGGTGGTGTTAATCTTGGGATTAAAGAAGTTGTTAAACGTAATCAGCTTGTTTATGGTTTGGAACATTTGCTATGAGATTAAGTTATTTGCCTTCTGAATTTCAGAAGGCTTTACCAATATTAGAGAAAATTAAGGCTGCAGGGTTTGAGGCTTACTTTGTTGGTGGATCGGTCCGCGATGCCCTTCTCAACCGTCCCATTCACGATGTTGATATTGCTTCGTCTTCTTATCCTGAGGAGACTAAACAGATTTTTGAGCGTACGGTAGACATTGGTATTGAACATGGGACCGTTTTGGTCTTGGAAAATGGCGGTGAGTATGAGGTGACGACCTTCCGAACAGAGGACGTCTATGTGGATTACCGTCGTCCGTCTAGCGTGTCCTTTGTGCGTTCATTGGAAGAAGATCTTAAGCGTCGTGATTTTACAGTCAATGCTTTTGCTCTTAATGAAAATGCTGAGATTATTGATAAGTTCAATGGTCTTGCTGATTTGGACAACCGTGTCTTAAGGGCTGTTGGTAAGGCTGAGGAACGCTTTAACGAGGATGCTCTTCGTATCATGCGGGGACTACGTTTTGCAGCGAGCTTAGATTTCGATATTGAAGAAAAGACTTTTGAGGCTATGACCAGCCATGCTCCTCTTTTGGAAAAGATTTCGATTGAGCGAAGTTTCATCGAGTTCGATAAGTTGCTTTTGGCACCACATTGGAAAAAAGGAATCAAGGCACTTCTAGCAACTAAGGCTTATCAGTATCTTCCAGATTTTCAAGAGACAGCAGAGAAATGGCAGTCTTTTGTATCAGATTATGCTGATGACTTTAGATTTACAAGTTCTGAGCAAGCCTGGGCGGCAACTCTTCTGGCTCTCAAGCACGATAATCCACGTTCTTTTCTTAAAAAATGGAAGACATCTGTTAATTTCCAAAAGACAGTTCAGTCCCTGGTTGACATTTTCAATTTCCGTTTGGAGAGAGCTGTGACCAAGCAAGATGTTTATCAGTATGGTAAGGAACTCTTAGAGGAGGCTGAAACCTTGAGACGGGCTCAGGGCTTGGACGTCGATTATGAGCGTATTGCCGAGTTGGATGGCCAGTTGCTCATCCATGATAAGCACGAAATCGTTGTGAATGGTGGCACACTGATGAAGGAGCTGGGATTCAAACCTGGTCCAGACCTTGGCCGTGCACTTAAGGCTATCGAAAATGCTATCGTTGATGGTCAACTAGCTAATGCCGAGGAAGCCATCATGGCCTTTGTTCAAGCTATGAAATAAGTCTAGAGACGTGATAAAAAAGACACACCGCTACAGAGCATGCGTAGGATCCGTAGCGGTGTTATTTGTAAGAAGGAAGTAAGATGTCAGATTTTATTGTTGAAAAATTAACCAAGTCCGTTGGAGATAAGACGGTTTTTAAAGAGATTTCATTCATTATCCATGATTTGGATCGTATTGGGATTATTGGTGTCAATGGGACAGGTAAGACAACCTTGCTAGATGTTGTCTCTGAGCGTATTGGTTTTGATGGTGATGTGTCACCTTTCACCAAGGCTAATGGCTATAAGATTGCTTATTTGACTCAGGAGCCAGAATTTGATGATAGCAAGACGGTTCTTGAAACTGTCTTGTCATCAGACCTTCGTGAGATGGCTTTGATTCGAGAATATGAAACCCTTATGGCAGAATATTCTGAGGAGAATCAGGCTCGCTTGGAGAAGGTTATGGCAGAGATGGATAGTCTAGATGCTTGGTCCATTGAGAGCGAGGTTAAGACAGTCTTGTCTAAGTTGGGATTGTCAGACCTCTCGCAAAAGGTCGGGGACCTCTCAGGTGGTCTTCGTCGCCGTGTGCAGTTGGCTCAGGTTCTCTTGAATGATGCAGATCTCTTGCTCTTGGATGAGCCAACTAACCATTTGGATATTGATACTATTGCTTGGTTGACTAATTTTCTCAAGTCTTCTAAAAAAACGGTCCTCTTTATTACCCACGACCGTTATTTCTTGGACAATGTGGCCACACGTATCTTTGAGCTAGACCAGGCTAATCTGATTGAATACCAGGGAAATTATCAAGACTATGTGCGTCTAAAGGCTGAACAAGATGAACGAGATGCAGCGGCTCTTCACAAGAAAAAGCAACTCTATAAGCAGGAGTTGGCATGGATGCGAACGCAACCACAGGCACGCGCGACCAAGCAACAAGCTCGTATCAATCGTTTTAAGGAGCTTAAGGGTGAGGTTCACCAAACGGTTAATAATGACGATCTTGAAATTAACTTTGAGACTAGCCGTATTGGTAAGAAGGTGGTTAACTTTGAGCATGTCGATTTTGCTTATGAAGATGGCAAGCAAATTCTCAGTGATTTCAATCTTATCATGCAAAATCGTGATCGTATCGGTATTGTTGGGGATAATGGTGTCGGGAAATCGACCTTGCTCAATCTGATTAATGGCGACCTTGTGCCCACAGCTGGTGTCCTAGATATTGGTGAGACGGTACGTATTGGTTATTTCTCGCAGCAAATTAAGGACATGGATGAGAGCAAGCGTGTCATTAACTACTTGCAAGAAGTTGCAGATGAGGTTAAGACAACGGTTGGAACAACTAGTATCACAGAGCTCTTAGAGCAATTCCTTTTCCCTCGTTCTACCCATGGGACACAGATTGCTAAGCTCTCTGGTGGGGAAAAGAAACGTCTTTATCTACTTAAGATTCTGATTGAAAAGCCTAATGTTCTGCTCTTGGATGAGCCGACAAATGATTTAGACATTGCGACTTTGACGGTTTTGGAAAACTTCCTTAATGGTTTTGGCGGCCCTGTCGTTACCGTAAGTCACGACCGCTATTTCTTGGACAAGGTGGCTAACAAGATTCTAGCCTTTGAAGAGGGTGGTGTGCGAGAGTTCTTTGGTAACTACACTGACTACCTTGATGAAAAAGCCTTCTTCCAAGAGCAAGCAGCCCTCTTAGAGAAGGAAAAAGAGCAAGCTAGCGTTAAAGTTGAGAAAGTCAAAGAAGACAAAAAACGCATGAGCTACTTTGAAAAACAAGAGTGGGCGACCATCGAGGATGAGATTGCTGACCTTGAAGCTAAAATCGAAGAGATTGAAGCAGCCATGCTTGAAAATGCTAGCGATTATGGACAGTTAGCTACCCTTCAACGTGATTTGGATGCTGCTAACGAAACACTACTTGAAAAGTATGAACGCTATGAGTATTTGAGTGAGCTAGAAGGATAAGCTCTTTAGTAATCAAAGTGTGACAAAAGCCCTGCAAATGTGAATTGCAAGGCTTTTTTATGTTTATGTAGTGACTATTTTCTTCCTACCACAAGCGGAATGAAAAGGAGAGGACAGATACACCCGCAAAGATAATTAAGGAAGCTACCAAGCGACCAATAATAAAGGCTGAGAAAAATGGTGCGCTAAAGAGCAAAAGCCCAAATACTAGACAAATCAAGGCGATTGACAAAGCAGGTTGCCCTGAAAAACCGAACTGACGTTGACGATAAGCTTGGAAGCCTTGGGTAAAGGCTGAGACAAGGAGCCACCAAGCGATGATGGTCACAGCGACACCCGAGAGTACCCATGCCGATGTCGATAGCAAAATAATACCAAAAACAATCGAAATGGCGCTCTGGAGTAATTGGAAGAAGGAACGGTTCTCGTTATCACGTTTGAAATAAACCATAAGACTTGAAGCACCAGAAATGAGCATCACTAGAGCAAAAAGCCAACCAACAATGGCAAGAAGGTTTGTAGGGTTAGCGAAGAAAAAGACACCCAAGAGAGTAATGAGAATCCCGCTAATTAATGTAAAACTTTTCATACGATACCTCTTATTAATTTTTCTTAATACTACTATGTAAGGAGCAAATTGTCAAACAAAGACCTACTTTAGATTGGTTGGATGTGATAAGTGTAGGTAGCAGCCTTTTTGGTTCTGGTAGCTACTTGGCGCCCTGTTTTTTGGAAAAGATGCTTAAAGCGACGTAAGAAATTTGTAGAATCCATCTTAAGGTATGTCTCATTAAAGGTCCCAAACAGCTGACGGTAGGTGGTCAAGGTATTTTCCTCTGGCATAATGTTGAGAATAGTTGGGTAGTATTCGAGTCTTCCCTTAATACGTTCCATAGCAGTCAAAAGGATTTCCCAGTGGTCAAAGGCGAGGTCGTCATGAGACAGCGTCTTATCACCATCAACAAGTTGCAGTTGACCGTCTACCATGGCAATGTCTAACCAATGCGTAGACACTGCATCGTCGGCAGCCTTTTCCACTTGAATGTCATTGAAGGTCATGAAGCAGAGGTAAGCCACTGTAATGGTCCACATTCGAGGATCCCGATAAGGTGTTCCCACAGTAATGAGTTGCTCAATATGATCAGGATTGAGTGTGATAGATGTTTCCTCCTGTACTTCGCGACAGACAGCTAGATTGAGATCTTCTTGCTCCTTAACGAAGCCACCACTGAAGGCGTATTTCCCCATAAAGGGATGGTTTTTTCGCTTGATAAGTAAGGTTTGGACTCTTCCTTCATAATAGCGGAAGATGACCGAGTCAACGGTCACTGAGGACTTAACGTACTTATTCATTTCCTCTCGCTGATAGATGTCCAAAAATTCCTTTTCGCTACCAGAGTTTTCGAAGGTTCTAGTCATATGTTTCCTCCATGTTTGTATTGTAAGTTTTAAGTGATGATTACGTTGGATTGGTCTTTTAAATCTCGATGTGTAGACGTTCTTTGATTGCTTTTTTGGCATTGTGGTAGTTGTCCGCAAAGAAGCTGTCACTATTACTATTTTCCCCTAAAATAACGATTTTATCTTTGAATGGTGATAGGAGGTCTAAGAGATGCTTGGTAAACCAGTCACGTGTTTGGCTATCAGCCATAGTCATGTCACGGAAACCATCATCCACATAGTTTGATTTTGGCAGAATTACAAAAATCAAATCCCATTTTTCACGAGCTTGGGTCACCTGATAGAGTCAATCTAACATATCGAACTCTTCTTGTGAAATGTTTTCTTTCAAATAGTAGTCGATATAAACTTTTGTGACTGTTGAGTTGGTATCGGCAAAGATAAGTCCTGAGTGCTGCCCTTTATCAATGATATCAGAGGTCTGGGCATATTGATCTGTCAGGAGGTGAATATAATCGTTAGTATCTAACTCGTCATCTCGTACATTATACTTTTCTTGATACTCCCTAGCATATTCAAGAGAGCAGGGAGCATTGTAAGTTCGGGCCAAATCTTTAACAAGAGTAGTTTTTCCACCGCTAGCAGAGCCCACGACAAGGACCTTATGAGTAAAGTGACGACGGAAAGGCTTGGTGATAAAACTCCAATTTTCCATAGGATTGTCGCGAATCTCGGTAGCAGAGATGTTGATAATAGAGCGTTCGATGAGTTCTACCTGAGCTTGAGGATAATAGCGATTGAGCTCGGTCACGTACTCTGGCTCTCCAACATAAAAGGTAATCTTTTCAGGATTATCCGTATTTTTAGAGATAAGCTCTTTGACACGATTAACCCAAGGTACCCATCCCTCGGGATAGGCTGGTATCCCAGCCTCATCCAGTTTATCCACAACGACTAATTCATCATCATAGAAAACTTCTCGAACATAACGGAAACGGCGGTTGAGCGATAGGCCTGCGCGTGTCCCTCGATCTTCTTGTGTGTTGCTGCCACTTACGATGACGAGCACATTGTCATTAGCGCGTTTTGCCTTGGTAATAAGGTCAACGTGCCCAACATGCATTGGAGCGAAAGTTCCAAAAACAATGCCGATGTGCTTTCCTGATAATTGCTTTCTTTTCATAAAAAATGATCCTTTTCAAGATTTAGTAAAATTACTAAATTCATAATAACATAGTTGGGGATCTTTGTAAATGTAAAAATAGTAATTTTACTAAATTGTTTTTAGGTTATTTTAGATTTAAAGTTCAAAAAAAGTTTAAAAAATTTTGGAGAAAAACTAGAAAAATAGAATCCGTTTACATTGTTGAATTGATAACTTTTTAGGAGTAGCTTAAAAAAGATAGATCACTTGCTATGTCATAAAAGCTAACATAAAAATCAAAAAAATAGCAGAAAATACTTGACAAGAAGATTCTGAAAATTTATACTATTCATGTAATTAAATTACTAAGGTAATTATTTGAAAGGAAACATTGATATGACAACAGGTAAAGAGTACGTTGCTAGCGTTTTTGAAAAAGTGAAAGCTCAAAATGGCCATGAGGCTGAGTTCCTTCAAGCAGTTGAAGAAGTTTTCGATTCACTTGTTCCTGTCTTCGACAAATATCCTAAATATATTGAAGAAAACCTTTTGGAACGTTTGGTTGAACCAGAACGTATCGTTTCATTCCGTGTGCCATGGGTTGACGATAAAGGACAAGTACAAGTAAACCGTGGTTTTCGTGTACAATTCTCATCAGCTATTGGTCCTTACAAAGGTGGTCTTCGTTTCCACCCATCAGTAAACCAATCAATCATTAAATTCCTTGGTTTCGAACAAATCTTTAAAAACTCATTGACTGGTCAACCAATCGGTGGTGGTAAAGGTGGATCAAACTTCGATCCTAAAGGTAAATCAGATAACGAAATCATGCGTTTCTGCCAAAGCTTCATGACTGAATTGAGCAAACACATTGGTGCAGATACAGACGTACCTGCAGGTGATATCGGTGTTGGTGGACGTGAAATTGGTTATCTCTATGGCCAATACAAACGTCTTCGTAATGAGTACACAGGTGTTCTTACTGGTAAAGGTTTGAACTGGGGTGGATCACTTGCTCGTACAGAAGCAACTGGTTACGGTGCTGTTTACTTTGCAGAACAAATGCTTAATGCACGTGGTGAAAACTTTAACGGTAAAACAGCAGTTGTTTCAGGTGCTGGTAACGTTGCCATCTACGCTATTGAAAAATTGCAAAGCCTAGGTGCTAAAGCGGTAACATGTTCTGACTCATCTGGTTTTGTTTATGATCCAGACGGAATCGACGTTGACTTGTTGAAAGAAATCAAAGAAGTTAAACGTGAACGTATCGTTAAATATGCAGAAGCTCGTCCAAATGCAACCTTCACACCTGCTGGTGGTGAAAAGACAGTTTGGTCTATCAAAGCTGACTTGGCATTCCCATGTGCAACTCAAAATGAATTGGATGAAACAGATGCAGAAACACTTGTAGCAAATGGTGTATTGGCTGTTTCAGAAGGTGCTAACATGCCTTCAACTTTGGGAGCTATTGATGTCTTCCTTAAAGCTGGTGTATCATTTGGTCCTGCCAAAGCTGCTAACGCTGGTGGTGTTGCTGTATCAGCTCTTGAAATGGCACAAAACAGCGGACGTACACAATGGACATTCGAAGAAGTTGATGCTAAACTTTACGATATCATGAAAGGTATCTACGAAAATGCCGCAGCAGCTGCTAAAGAATTTGGTCATGAAGGTAACCTTGTTGTGGGTGCCAACATCGCTGGATTCCTTAAAGTTGCAGACGCTATGTCAGCTCAAGGTATTGTTTAATTAACAGCCTTGACCTGATTAATAAGCCTCTCGATAAAATAAGAAAAGAAGCCTGCGGGTTTCTTTTTTTGTTTAGACAGACTTAGGAGGAAGAGGAGTTCCGTGCTTTTTTTGGTATAATGACCTTGTAAGAAATCTCTTTCTAGAGCAGATTTTTATGAATTAGAATATGAGAGGAATAATTTTGAGTGTTAGAAAGGGTCCCTGTGGGGTAAAAAAGAAGAAGTATACTAATCAGACAATCATTCTAATAAGTTTCTTAATCAGTATGGTGTCAATACTGCCTATGTTCTTTTTTAGGGACAAGCTTTATGGTGATGATATTGTCTTTCACATTAACCGACTCTTATCTTTGGATACTGTCTGGAAGAGTCCTATTAATTTTACGACTAACGGAGGGACCGGACAATTAATCAATACCTTTTATCCCTGGTTAACTTATTATCCTATTTTCATAATCTATAAGCTGACTCAGTCGGTCTTTGTAGCCTGGATGAGTTTTCAGTTTCTTGTTCGCTTTGTAACTTGTTTGCTTAGTTTTTACGGATTACGTTTATTGAAATATTCTGATAAACAGGTGATGATATTTTCTACCTTTTATCTCTTTTCGGGGTATTTCTTGCACAATTCTTATTACCGGGCGGCCGTTGGCGAAACGCTAGCGATGATTTTTCTACCTCTAGTTTTCGTTGGCGTTCGTTTGATAACTTTTGGAGATTACAAGAAATGGTGGATTTTGACTCTTGGGATGCTTGGTTTAGTTTATTCCCATGTCTTATCGGTCCTTTTGGCTTCTGTTGGGATTTTCTTTGCGGTGGTAACTAGTTTTTGGATTTGGGATAATAAAAAAGAACGTGTCCTAGGATTTCTTAAGGCCACCCTTGTCACTCTTAGTATGTCTCTAGCTTTCTTTGTTCCTATGATAGAGCAATTCAAGTATGTCACTCTACGAACGACTTTTAAACCGCTCCTATCAAAGACAGCTTTAAGTCTGGCAGACAACTGGGAGTTGATTCTAAAAAGTGATTTAAGGACTCCATCAGTAAATCTTCTCTATCTCCTGGGCTTATTGCTAAGCCTGATTTTTGCTAAGCGTTTTGTGAAGGATAAGGAAGCTAGAATTTACCTTTTTATTTCTTTTGTTTTGGCCTTTTTGACTTTGAATAGTTTTCCTTGGCAGTTCTTACAGGCAAGTCCAGTGTCCAACCTTCAATTTCCTTGGAGATTATGGAGTTTTGCTCTGCTTTTCTTCAGTTTAGCTTTGGCGAATATCTTAGAAAATATTTCTATAAAGGCATCGACAATACTTGTCTTGTTAGGTCTTTGTCTAAATATGTTTCAGATTGTTACTGTTCAAGATAAGATGACTAAAGCAAAGAATATATTGCCAAGTCATACAAAAGTCACGAGAGAAATGCTGGCCAAGGGAACTTATAAAAATATAAATGGGGATTATACCAATAAAGAAGTGCCTTTTGGCTTTGTCTTTGAAAAACACCTTTTCTTGGATAATCAGGAAATCAAGCCATTCATCAGCCGTTCTCCCAACGAGCTAGTACTTACGGTGACCAACGAGTCTAAAGAATCTAAGGTCTTGTCGTTGCCAGTTTTCTACTACAAAGGACAAGAAGCAAGGATTGATGGGAAGCGAGTAACCACTTACTTAGCTAAGGAAAAGAATCCAACTAATCTAGTCTTACCACCAGGTAAACATGGTGTTGTTTTGACCTATAGCTATACTACAGTTGCTAAAGTGGCAATAAGTGTTTCAACTATTAGTCTTTTGGTTTTTATTGGTTATTTGTATAGAGTGAAGAAAGATGACTAAAAAGGAGCCTGCGGGTTTCTTTTTTTGTCTGTTTTACTAGAGGGTGGGCCTTTTGATATAATAGGTCAAGGTGATTTATTTGGAATGAAGACCTTTGCTTCCGATAAAAGAAGGATATATCATTTCATAGTTTAGATAAGAGAAGGGAGTAAATAGATGATAAAAAATATCGTAAAGGATGTCTTTTTCCTTGGACAAAAATCGACAGAAGCGACTAAAGAAGACCTCTATTTGGCTAAAGATTTGCGTGATACATTGGAGTTTCATAAGGATGCCTGTGTGGGTATGGCTGCCAATATGATTGGAGTTAAAAAGCGTGTCATTATCGTAAATATCGGTTTTGTTAATCTAGTCATGTTTAATCCTGTTTTAGTCAGCAAATCCTCACCTTTTCAAACAGAGGAGTCTTGTTTATCTTTAGAAGGAAGTCGTCCAACCAGACGTTATGAGTCGATTGAGGTAGCTTATTTAGATGAACAATGGATGCCTAAACAGTTAAGTTTTTCTGGCATGCCAGCTCAAATTATTCAACATGAATTGGACCATTTGGAGGGTATTATTATTTAGATAGCCTAGCTCAAGCGTTGTTAGGTTTTAGAGTCCAAAGCCCTAATAATCACAGTTACGGGAGTGAGAGTGGAAAGCAATATTCTTTTTCACTCTTTTTTAGTTCTCATAAGAACTTTTCTTCTTGACAATAGTTCTCATAAGAACTAAAATAGTTTCCATGAGAATTATTTAAGGAGGAACTTGCGATGCATGGAAAAGATCCATTTAGTGACGTTAGAGAATTCATCAATACCATGGAATCTAGGGTGCAAGAGCTAGGCAAAGCTTACGGCGTTGAGCATTTAGCTGGTCCACAAGGGTTTGCCGTCAGGTACTTGTTTGAGAACCAAGATAAAGAAATCTTTATCAAAGATATCGAGAAAAGGCTATCTATATCTAAATCAGTGGCTAGTAATTTGGTCAAACGTATGGAGAAAAACGGTTTCGTTGAATTGGTGACATCGGACAAGGACAAACGTTACAAGTATGTTTATCTGACAGACTTGGGTAAAAAGAAGGCCCAAGATGTTGGACATTTCCGAGAGGCTATCCATGAACAGCTATTAGAAGGCATTTCGAAAGAGGATGCTGAAACAGCTTTTCGGGTCTTTCACCAAATTCGTAAGAATTTAGAAAAAAATAAGGAGTAACTTATGTTTAAAATTTTTAAACGTTTGACAGCAAAAGAGTTAAGCATGATTATCTTAGCTGTGATATTTGTTTGTTTGAACGTCTATCTAAACTTGAAAATTCCAGACTATATGTCTGACATTACGACCCTCTTATCAACCAAGGGGACTAAGGCGTCGGATATTTTTGCCTGGAATACAGATGCCCCAGGGATGCGAATGCTTTTAATGTCTTTTGCGGGCTTTATGGCCTCAGTAGTGGTTGGTTTCCTAGCTGCCAGAACAGCAGCAAGTTTTACAACCCGTCTTCGTGATGATATCTTCCATCAAGTTCTAGATTTTTCGGATGCAGAGATTAAGCAATTCTCCATTCCTAGTCTTTTGACCCGCACGACAAATGATATTACCCAATTACAGATGGTACTGACCATGGGACTACAGGTCATTACACAGGGGCCTATCATGGCCATTTGGGCGATTACAAAGATTGCCGATAAAAATGGAAATTGGCTCCTTGCCTTGCTTGTCGCTGTGGCAGTGATTGCCATTCTCATGCTCTTCCTCTTGATTATGGTTATGCCTAAGCAACGCTTGATTCAAACTCTGACCGATAAACTGAATAGCGTAACGCGTGAATCTCTTACAGGAATTCGTGTGGTGCGTGCCTACAACGCCGAAAGTTATCAAGAGGATAAATTTGAAAAGGCCAATACTGATTTGACCCAAAACAACCTCTTCATCGGTCGTTCTTTTGCCTTGCTAACACCGGTAATGACTGCTGTATCCAGCGGTTTGACACTGGCTATTTATTGGATTGGTGCGCATCTGATTGAAGATGTTAAGATTCCAACAGATCCAACGAAAATTGCTGGTGCCATGGAAGACAAGGTCCATCTCTTCTCAGATATGGTTGTCTATTCGTCTTATGCCATGCAGGTTGTTATGGGATTCATGATGATGATTGTCGTTTTCTTCCTTCTTCCACGTGCCGTTGTAGCAGCTAGCCGGATCAATGAAGTTCTAGATACCCAATCTTCAGTCTCTTACCCTGAAAATAGTTCTGAAAAACCTAAAGACGTGGGCACTGTCGAATTCGATGATGTTTCCTTCCGTTATTCTGAAACTTCAGAGCCTGTTTTGGAGCATGTTAGCTTCAAAGCTAAAAAGGGTGACACGGTTGCCTTTATTGGTTCGACTGGATCTGGTAAATCAACGCTTGTCAACCTTATCCCACGATTTTATGATGCCACGCAAGGAACTATCAAGGTTGACGGTGTGGATGTACGACATTATGACCACGAAACCTTGCACAATATAGTCGGTTATATTCCACAAAAGGCTGTGCTTTTCTCAGGTAATATCACGTCAAATATGACAATGGGAACGAGCAATAATAGTCCTCTAGATGACGCTAAGATTTGGGAAGCTCTCGAATTGGCTCAAGGAAAAGACTTTGTTGAAAATAAAGAAGGCCAACTTAAGGCAGAAGTGGCTCAAGCGGGGTCTAACTTCTCAGGTGGCCAGAAGCAACGTTTGGCTATTGCGCGTGCACTTGCCCGTAAGCCTGAAATCTTGATTTTTGACGATTCCTTCTCAGCTTTGGACTATAAGACCGATCGTAAACTGCGTCAAGAATTGTCTGAAAAAACACAAGATATGACCAAGTTGATTGTTGCTCAACGTATCTCTACTATTATGGATGCGGACCAAATCTTGGTACTTGATCAAGGTAAAGTAGTCGGGCAAGGAACCCACAAGGAACTCTTGGCTAACAATGAGGTTTACCAAGAAATTGCTTATTCACAATTGTCTAAGGAGGAGTTAGAAAATGGAAAATAAACCAAAAACATCGTCCTATAAACGCTTAAAACCCTATATTAAAGGTTTCCCAATTCCTTTTGTCCTTGCGATTGTTGGAGCAATTATTTCAGCAGTCATTACAGTTATTGGACCAGATAAGCTTAAAGAAATTACCAATACTATTACTGAAGGTATTACACCTACCAAAATGGGGACGATTCCAGGTATTGATTTGGATAAGGTGGCAAGTATTGCTATGACCTTGGCTGTTCTCTATGCCATTTCAGCGATTGTGGGTTACTTACAAAGCTTTACGGTTGCGACAGTTACACAACGTTTTTCACAACGTTTCCGTACAGCTATCCAAAAGAAAATCAACAGTGTTCCCCTTAATTATTTTGACAGTCATTCTCAAGGGGACACCCTCTCTCGTGTGACTAATGACGTTGACCTTTTGGGACAATCTCTTAGTCAAGGTTTGGGTACCCTAATTACTTCAAGTATTCTCTTGGTCGCAGCCATTATTATGATGTTTTACTCAAATGTCACTATGGCTCTCACTGCGATTGGTTCTGTCTTGATAGGATTTGTTCTAGTAGCCTTCATCATGGGTTTCTCACAACCCCTTTTCAAACGTCAACAAGAAAATTTAGCTAACATTAATGGATATATTGAAGAAATCTACACAGGTCAAGCAGTTGTAACGAGTTACAATGCATCTGAAGAAAGTAGTCAAGCTTTCAAGGGGCTTAATGATAAGCTCTATAAATCGATGTGGCAATCTCAGTTTATCTCAGGTATTATGATGCCACTTATGATTTTCATTGGGAACTTTGGTTACGTCATGGTCTGTCTTGTGGGAGCTATTAAGGTTATTGATGGTAGCTTGACTATTGGTGATGTGGTAGCCTTCATGACTTATGTTCGTATTTTCTCACAACCTCTTTCTCAAATTGCACAAGGGATTACACAGCTCCAGTCAGCCACTGCAGCTATTGGTCGTATCTTTGAATTTTTGGAAGAAAAAGATATGGATGACGAATCAGGTAAGACAGCTGAATTGACAGATACTAAAGGTCAAGTTGTCTTTGATCATGTTTCCTTTGGTTATACTCCTGAAAAGACTATTATTCATGATTTTTCAGCTCTTGCTAAGCCAGGTCAAAAGATTGCGATTGTTGGTCCAACAGGTGCTGGTAAGACGACTATTGTTAACTTGCTTATGAAGTTCTATAACATCGATCAAGGCCATATCACCATTGACGGTGTGGATACTGGCGACATGAAACGTGAAACTGTCCATGACCAATTCTCTATGGTGCTTCAGGACACTTGGCTCTTTGAAGGTACTATTCGTGATAATTTAATTTACAACCAAGAAAATATCTCTGACGAGCAAGTTATTGCTGCAGCCAAGGCTGTCGGTGTTCACCACTTTATCACCACACTTCCAAAAGGTTATGACACTTATTTGGATGACTCTGTGACATTATCAGTTGGTCAGAAACAGCTCTTGACCATTGCACGTGCCCTTCTGAAGGATGCCCCTCTTCTTATCTTGGATGAAGCGACATCATCTGTTGACACCAGAACAGAAGAATTGATTCAAAAAGCCATGGACAAACTTATGGAAGGTCGGACTTCCTTTGTCATTGCTCACCGCTTATCAACTATTAGAAATGCTGATCTAATCCTTGTGATGAAAGATGGGAATATTATTGAACAAGGAAATCATGATGAGCTCATGGCAGCAGATGGTTTCTATGCTGATCTTTATAATAGTCAATTTACAGAAGAAGTTGCCTAAACTTTTCTTATAAAATTATAAGATTTTACAAAAAACCATAGAACGTATGACTGTCAGTCATGCGTTTTGTGTTATACTGAAAAAAACAGACAGATTAGGAGATTAAGATGCAATATCGTAAAGCAAGACTAGACGAAGTTCAGGAAGTGGCACAAGTATGTGCAGATGCCTTTGAAGATTATCCCTATCTTTCAATGATTGCCACTAATTTAAAGAAGCCTGAACAGTATGAGGAATTTGTCTTAGCCTTGCAGGAAATGTTGGTGCGTTTAGCTATAAAGATGGATTCATGTTTGGTGACTGAAAAGGATGGTCGCGTTGTTGCGGCAGCTATTTTACAGCATCAGACGATTTCTATGCTTAACTATCTCCAGAACGGAGCGACCAAGCTTTTCCGTTTCATAAGCATCACTAAGTTGTTTAAGTACTTTAATTTTGTTGAAGAGTCTGAAAGACATCTGGAGGATTCTGCAGAATACGATTGGTACCTGATGATGTTAGCAGTAACTCCAGATTATCAAAGAAAAGGTATAGGAAGTCGTTTCTTGCTTGAAGGGGTTGAACCTTTTGTACGTAGTACAGGAGGTCGTAGTCTTGGCTTGATTACCAATCGCGATTACAATGTGCCTTTCTATGAGAAAAATGGCTACAAGCAATGTGGTTATAAGGTCTTGACCTATGAAACACACAAACTAGGCAACTGGCCTTTTGTCAAACCACTTGATGCATAGCCTTGTGTTAATTGAACTTAGATAAGCAAATTGAATCTGGCTTCGGCTGGATTTTTTTCTTAGCTTTAGAGTCCTTCTTGTCTCGCTCATTCCTTATTTTTAAGCCTATCTATGCTATAATTAAGAAACGCTATTAGAGGAGGTTTATATGTCAACTCCAAGTATTTATGGGGAATATGCTCAGTATCTCCCCAAGATTTTACAAGAAATAACAGACCCGATTATTGCGGCTAATATTACTAGCAAAAAAGAAACAGGCTTCAAACTCTATGAACATTTTATTTCACGAATCAAAGAGAGCGATTCTATGCGTGAAAAGTGTCGTCGAAAAAATTTACCTGAAACCAGCCAGTCTGCCCTCAAGGAAATCCGTGACAGTATAGGGATTCGAATTGTTTGTGGCTTTGTCGATGATATTTACAAGACTATCGATGTCATTAAGACTATCCCTGGCGTCTCTATCTACAACGAGAAAGATTACATTTTAAATGCTAAGCCTAATGGTTATCGTTCTTACCATCTCATTTTGGAAGTAGAAACCGAGCTTCCAGATGTCTTAGGAAATGAGAGAGGAACCTATTTTGTTGAGGTTCAGCTTAGGACCATCGCTCAGGATTCCTGGGCCAGTTTGGAGCATCAGATGAAGTACAAGCATGATATCAAGAATCCAGAAATGATTACCCGTGAGCTTAAGCGCTGTGCGGATGAATTAGCTTCATGTGATTTGACCATGCAGACCATCCGTAACTTAATTCAAGAAGGAGGGGACTAGAATGGCTTTGAAAATTCTACTAGCTGAGGATGAGGAAGCTCTTTCTCGAGTTTACAAGGCGGCTCTTGAGCATCAAGGCTATGAGGTGGATCAGGCCTTTAACGGTCAAGAGGCAGTTGACCTAGCCGCACAGAATGCCTATCAAGTAATGATTATGGATATCATGATGCCCATTAAAACAGGTATTGAGGCCCTGAAAGAGATTCGCTCCTCTGGGAATACGACGCATGTCATTATGTTGACTGCCATGGCTGAAGTTGATGATCGTGTGACAGGACTTGACGCTGGGGCAGACGATTACTTGACCAAGCCAATTTCTCTTAAGGAACTTTTGGCTCGTTTGCGCTCGCTAGAGCGTCGTGTTAGTGAGACCTTTACTGCCAAAATTTTGACACTTGGTTCTGTACGTTTGGATCAGGAGGAACAGGAGTTGGTAGCTGGCAACGCCATTAGACTTTCGAGCAGAGAGACCAAGTTAATGGCCCACTTCATGCTCAATCCTGCCAAGAAATTAACGACTGAGCACCTTTTTAAGACCATCTGGGATGATGAGGAAGATGTGGACGAATCGATTGTCTGGGTCTATATTTCTTATTTGCGTCAGAAATTGCAAGCTATCCAGGCTGATATCAGCATTCTTGGTGAAAAGGGTGGTGACTTTTGCCTTCTTGCCAATTAGAGAGGAGTAGTTCATGTTTAGACGTTTACGACTTCAATTTATTACGATTGCTTCCTTGGCTATTCTCTTTATCTTGGTTTTTACAGTGGGAATCATCAATACTGTGAGGTCCTTTCAGACAGAACAGGAAATTAGTAAGGTTCTCAACACGCTTACAGAAAATAATGGTAGTTTCGGAAAAACTAAAAAAATTGAGACCAATCAAGGGCATGAAATTCCATTGGATAGTTTTCGTTTTTTCAGTGTGACCTTATCTGGTGATAAAGTGGTCAGTCAGGATACCAGCCATACTTCTTTAATAGATGATGAAGAAGCTGTTAGCTATGCACTTGCAGCTAGCCGTATGACGAATACTCTTGGAACAATTAGAGAAAAAAATATCAATCTGAGTTATCAGGTTAGCAAAGTCAGCAAAAATAAGATTCTTGTGGTCTTCCTGGACACGACCTCTTATTACAATTCTTCCCAAGCCTTGCTCAGTCTTTCTATCCTTTTATCACTGTTTGGGTTTATCTTTTTTGTCGTCATTGTCAGTGCCTTATCAGGAATCGTCATTCGTCCCTTCATTCGAAACTACGAAAAGCAGCGACGTTTTATTACCAATGCTAGTCATGAATTAAAGACACCATTGGCCATTATTTCTGCCAATACGGAGCTACAGGAACTCATGACTGGAGAGAACGAATGGACCAAGTCAACGAATGACCAGGTGGCACGTTTGACTACTCTAATCAATTCTCTGGTAGCCCTATCTCGTCTGGAGGAGCAGCCGGATATCGTTCTTCAAGATGTCGATTTTTCCTATATTACTGAGGATGCAGCAGAGGACTTTAAGGGACCTGTCGTTCGAGACGGTAAATCTTTTGTCATGGACATCACACCGAATATTCATGTAAAGGCAGAGGAGAAGTCTCTCTTTGAACTTGTGACTCTCCTTGTGGATAATGCTAACAAGTATTGTGATCCAGAAGGGACAGTTACGGTAAGACTTCGTCAGATTGGAAGAACGCGAAAACGGGTTCGTTTAGAAGTGTCAAACACCTATAAAGAAGGTAAGGCTGTTGACTATAGCAAGTTTTTTGAGCGTTTTTATCGTATTGAAGAATCCCATAATAACAAAGAACACAAAGGTTTTGGCATTGGCCTGTCCATGGCTCAAAGTATGGTCAAATTATTTAAGGGACGTATCTTTGCCTCTTATAAAAATGACACCATCACCTTTACAGTTATCTTGTAAGGATATTTTTTAAATATTTGACTAGGTGAAAACCCTAATTTATGATAAAATAGTAAGGATGAAGATTTAGTGTTTTCTTTGCAAAAAAAGAAAACATTTTCCTATCCTAATCATAAAAAGGAGTTGCTCGAATAAGCCCCTTAACCACCTTAAAAGGATGGTAATTGACGACTTAGGAAAGATGAATCTCAGCTAAGAATTAAATCATAAAACAAAATAGTTAATAGGGAGAAATCATGGCAGAACCAAAATACAAACGTGTCCTCATTAAGCTTTCAGGTGAAGCTCTAGCTGGTGAACGAGGTGTTGGGATTGATCTTCCAACTGTCCAAGCTATGGCTAAAGAAATTGCTGAGGTAGCGGATTCAGGTATTCAAATTGCTCTAGTTATCGGTGGTGGTAACCTTTGGCGTGGGGAACCTGCAGCTGAAGCAGGAATGGATCGTGTTCAAGCAGACTATACTGGTATGCTTGGAACAACTATGAATGCTCTTGTTATGGCAGATAGTTTGAAACAACTCGGTGTTGATACACGTGTTCAGACAGCGATTGATATGAAATCTGTGGCAGAGCCTTATATTCGTGGTCGTGCCCTTCGTCACCTTGAAAAAGGTCGTATTGTTATCTTTGCAGCAGGTATTGGTTCACCGTACTTCTCAACAGATACAACAGCGGCTCTTCGTGCAGCTGAAATTGAAGCTGATGCTATTCTTATGGCTAAAAACGGCGTTGATGGTGTCTACAATGACGACCCTCGTAAAAACGCTGATGCTGTCAAATTTGATGAATTGACACACGTGGAAGTTATCAAACGTGGTTTGAAAATTATGGATGCCACAGCTTCTACCCTTTCAATGGATAATGACATTGACCTTGTTGTCTTCAATATGAACGAACCAGGAAACATCAAACGTGTTATCTTTGGTGAGCAAATTGGGACAACTGTATCTAACAAAGCAGAATCACACAAGTAAGAAAGAGAGAATTTATGACAAACGCAATTATTGAAAAAGCAAAAGAACGTTTCGCCCACTCACACGAGTCATTGGCCCGTGAATTTGGCTCTATCCGTGCAGGTCGTGCCAATGCCTCACTTCTTGACCGCATCACTGTAGAATACTATGGTGCTCCAACACCACTTAACCAATTGGCTTCAATTACCGTTCCTGAAGCACGTGTCCTTTTGATTTCACCATTTGATAAAGGTTCAATTGCTGATATTGAACGTGCTATCAATGAATCTGACCTTGGAATCAACCCAGCTAATGATGGTTCTGTTGTGCGCTTGGTTATCCCAGCACTTACAGAAGAAACACGTAAAGAGTTGGCTAAAGAAGTGAAAAAAGTCGGCGAAAATGCTAAAATCGCTATCCGTAACATCCGCCGTGATGCTATGGATGAAGCTAAGAAGCAAGAAAAAGACAAAGAAATCACCGAAGATCAATTGAAAGCTTTGGAAAAAGATATCCAAAAAGCAACTGATGACGCTGTTAAGAAGATTGACAGCATGACAGCAGAAAAGGAAAAAGAACTCCTTACTGTTTAATCAATAGAAAAATAAGGAGAGTGGGACAGAAGCAAAAGAGCATGGACTATGTTAGCTTCCTTGTCCGACTCTCTTTTTAGAGGAAAAAAGATGAATACATTACTTGGAACGATCATTACTGCCCTAGTAACTGATGAAAATGATAAATTTTACTTTGTACAAAAGGACGGTGTGACTTTTGCCTTGTCTAAAGAAGAAGGGAAATACGCTATTGGTGACATGGTGACAGGTTTCGCCTATACAGATAGCAAGCAAAAATCACGTCTGACTCAAAAGGAAATCAAGGCAACTCGCGATTCTTATGATTGGGGAGAGGTCACTGAAGTTCGTAAGGATTTGGGTGTCTTTGTAGACGTAGGAATTCCAGATAAGGAGATTGTTGTCTCTCTCGATGTTTTGCCAGAACTCAAAGAGCTTTGGCCTAAGAAGGGGGATAAACTCTACATCAAACTCGATGTTGATAAAAAAGACCGTATTTGGGGACTTCCTGCCGAACCTGAGGTCTTTCAACGTATGGCTGGACCTGCTTACGATAATATGCAAAACCAAAAATGGCCAGCTATTGCCTACCGTCTCAAATTGTCAGGAACTTTTGTCTATTTGCCAGAGAATAACATGCTTGGTTTCATCCATCCATCAGAACGTTATGCGGAGCCACGTTTAGGTCAGGTCCTTGAAGCGCGTGTGATTGGGTTCAGAGAAGTTGACCGAACCCTCAATCTTTCTCTTAAGCCGCGTTCTTTTGAAATGCTTGAAAATGATGCTCAGATGATTTTGACCTATTTAGAGAGCAATGGTGGCTTTATGACACTTAATGACAAGTCATCACCAGCAGATATCAAGGCAACCTTCGGTATTTCTAAGGGTCAATTTAAGAAGGCTCTAGGTGGTCTGATGAAGGCCAAAAAAATCAAACAAGATCAGTTTGGAACTGAATTAATCGGTTAGGAGAAGGTATGAGAAAATCCTTTTATACTTGGCTCATGGCCCAGCGTAATCCCAAATCAAATGAACCAGTAGCAATCTTGGCTGACTTGGCTTTTGAAGATTCAACCTTTCCTAAACATACAGATGACTTCGAAGAAGTCAGTCGCTACCTGGAAGATCAAGCTAGTTTCTCATTTAATCTTGGTCAGTTTGATCAGATTTGGGAAGACTATCTTGCTCATTAATAGCGACTAAGTCTAGGATAAGCAAAAAGACTCTTAGCATTTTCTTTTAAAAGCAGTTACCATTTGAGCTAGATGAATTGTTACAATTTTTTACAAATATCTCAGCTGTTTTTCAATAAATTAGGCTTGTTACAACTAGTTAGTAATTGCTTTAAAGTGCAGTAAATCACCCCTTTTTTGACAAAAAGTGTGGTATCATTGTAGATGTTAAAATTGTTAAAAAAGGAATGAATTATACATGTTATCAAAATCTAAAACAACAAAGGCACTTCTTTACTCGACCGCAGCACTTTCACTTTTTGCTGCAAGTCACGTACATGCCGATGAAACTTCAAACTGGGCAGCTCGTTCAGTAGATCAAATCAAAGCAGACATCGCTGTAAGTGACAACCAACAAACTTATACAGTTCAATACGGTGATACTTTGGGAAGTATCGCTGAAGCAATGGGTATCGATGTGAATGTTTTGGCTAACATCAATCAAATCACAAACATTGATTTGATTTACCCTGGAACAGTCTTGACAGCAACTTACAATGCTGATAATCAAGCTGTCTCTGTTAAAGTTGAAGCTCCAGCTTCAGAAACATCAACTACACCTGTAGTTGCAGAAGCTAATTTAACAACTAACGAAGTGACTGTAAATGGTCAATCTGTAGTTGCAGCGGACTTGACAGCTCCAGTTGAAACAGTAAGCACAACAGCTACTCAAGCACCTGCTACAGAAGAATCAACTCAAGCTGTTTCAGAAGTAACAGAAGCTATCGCATCAGCATCAGAAGCACCAGCATACGCAGAAACTGAACAACCAGTTGCTGATGCTATTGATCATGTCACTGCGTCAGCAGAAGCTACACCTGAAGCAGAAACTACTCCAGCTGCTGAAACACCAGCACAGCCTGAAGTAAAAGAAGAAGCTCCAGCGGCAGAGCAACCAGCAGCAACATCAGAAGCGTCTTCAGAAGCACCAGCGACTTCTGAAGCGCCAGCAGAGCAACCAGCAGCAACATCAGAAGCTGTTTCAGAGGCACCAGCTGCTTCAGAAGCGCCAGCAGAACAACCAGCGGTAGAACCAGCAGCAACATCAGAAGTGGCATCAGAAGCACCAGTAGCTTCAGAGGCACCAGCAGCACAACCTGCATCAACGAATACACTTCCAACGGATCCACACCTTCAACCACAAGCTGAAGCTTTCCGTCAAGATGTAGCGGCACAATTTGGTCTTACTGATATCGGTGGTTACCGTGAAGGTGATCCACAAGACCATGGTAAAGGACTTGCCGTTGACGTTATGGTACCAGTTGGTTCAGAAGTTGGTAATCAAGTCGCTCAATATGCTGTAGACAATATCTCAAATGCAGGTATCTCATATGTCATCTACAGACAACAATTCTACGCACCAGTAGATAATATCTACGGACCAGCTAACACATGGAACCAAATGCCAGACCGTGGTAGCGTTACTGAAAACCACTATGACCACGTTCACGTGTCATTTAATGAATAAGTCAGAATAATAAAAAGTCACGCTTGGCGTGATTTTTTTGATATAATGGAGAAAAAGACGAAAGAAAGAGGAACTCTATTTGCAAGAGTATTCTGTTGAAATTACCCTAAATCACCCAGATGATGTCTTGTCACTTTTTGGGACCAATGAGCGCCATCTAAAACTTATCGAGGAAAACCTCAATGTTATTATTCATGCTCGAACAGAGCGTGTGCAGGTCCTTGGAGATGACGAGGAAAGTGTTGAATTGGCTCGTTTGACCATTCAAGCCCTCCTTGTTTTAGTGGAGCGTGGAATGCTAGTCAACACTTCAGATGTTGTCGCAGCCTTAACCATGGCTCAAGATGGTTCGATTGACAAGTTTGTTGCTTTATATGAAGAAGAGATTATCAAGGACAACAGTGGTAAGCCTATTCGAGTGAAGACCTTGGGGCAAAAGGTTTATGTTGATAGCATCAAAAGTCATGATGTGGTCTTTGGGATTGGTCCAGCTGGTACAGGGAAGACCTTTTTGGCGGTTACTCTTGCGGTTACAGCTCTTAAACGTGGTCAAGTTAAACGTATAGTTTTGACACGTCCAGCAGTTGAGGCGGGTGAAAGCCTTGGTTTCTTGCCTGGTGATCTCAAGGAAAAGGTGGATCCTTACCTTCGTCCAGTCTATGATGCCTTGTATCAAATTCTTGGTAAGGAGCAGACGACCCGCCTTATGGAACGTGAAATTATTGAGATTGCACCCCTCGCTTATATGCGTGGTCGTACCCTAGAGGATGCCTTTGTTATCCTTGATGAGGCACAAAATACAACCATCATGCAAATGAAGATGTTCTTGACTCGTCTTGGTTTTAATTCTAAGATGATTGTCAATGGGGACATGAGTCAGATTGACTTGCCACGTCGTGTTAAATCAGGCCTGATTGATGCCATGGAGAAATTAAAGGGAATCAAGGCTATTGATTTTGTTCACTTCTCTGCTAGTGATGTCGTACGTCACCCAGTAGTAGCTGATATCATTAATGCTTATGAAAAAGATGCACCTAAGTTTGATCTTGAGAAAAAATCAGAAGAATCAGACCAGGCTAAAGAAGTAGTATCAGGATTGACCGAATACCCAGTCATTGGTGCTGAGGATCTTAAAAAGTAAATAGCTGAAAAGAGGTTTGAGAGTATGAGTTCTCAACCTCTTTTTCTTTGGTAGTCAAGTCACAGATTTCCTCTCTATTTTTGGTAAAATAGTATTAAAGAGTAGGCTAATATGAAGGGGAGAGGTATGACTAAGGCAAAAAAATGGAAGATTGCTATCATTGTATTGCTTGGACTTGTTGCGACAGTTTTGATTGCCATAGGAGAGGGAAGATTTTGGAAGTATCAACGGAACTATATTCCAGATGGTACTTATCAGATGATAAAATACGAGGATAAATCGGCATATTCCAATGAATTGATAAATAGGACTGAGCGGGGAGAGAATAATGATAGCTTATATGAGGATTTTATAGTTGTTGAGAATATGAAATCTCAATTTTATTATGTTTTTGTGGGAGATGGGGAATCTTTTGTCTCACCATTTGAGCACGATGAAAAGCTCCCACAGACTTTTGACCCACGTACAGGGACTTTGAAACAGGATTTAACAGTTTCTGAATATAAAGCTCTAGTGATTTCTCATATTGATAAGATTTCTAAAAAGGGAGAGGAGTACTCAAACGTAAAGGAAGTATCTGTCCAAAGGTGTGTAGACGATTATAAAAAAATGTTGAAGCAAAAAAGAACTTATGAAAAGCGCCCTAATGGTCTCGTTCTGACTGTTTATACTAATGATGGACATATTGAGTCGCGTAGAACTTTTAAACGATTGAGCTCAGAGGAAGCCAAAGGGGTCAAAAGTGGTTATGATTGGGATTATGAGTATGCCTTGAAGTATTATAATTTTTCAAGGCATGATGGGGATTATCTCATCTGGCGTTGATTCACTTACCAATCAAGCACCTCTTTACTATCGAGAATCATAGCCAAATGTTTTATTAAAAAACCTTACAGTCTTTATGATAATTGTCAAATACTATTTCACCATTTATTTTGGTACAATAGAACAGTAGACCAATAAAAAAGGAGATTATTATGAACCAGCAAGAGTGGATTGAGTACTTTGAATTAGTCAACGGTCGTAAACCAACTCCCGCAGAGTTATCTCAAGCTCAAGCAGCAGGCGAGTTTATTCTTGAACGACCTAATGTTTTTAGCTCAAATGGACAAGTGGCGGAGCAAAGACCGATTAAACCAGCTGAACCTGTAATTGCTATGACGCAACAGCCTCAGTTTGCCCAACCGGCAGCAACTTTCCAACAAGTAGTACCCCCTAAAAAAGGTATGTCTAAGAAAACTAAGATTATTTTGGCATCAGTCTTAGGTTCCTTGGCAGCAATTTTACTTATCGTTGGAGGCTACTCACTATGGCGCTACCAATCAGGTAAGATTGCAGATGGAACATATGAGGTAGTTTCTTTCTCTCGTTATGATGAAGACAAAGATAAAATGGTTGATGGCATAGATGAATACAAGGACGAAGATTTGGAGTTTCAGTCTTTTGTAGTTGTAAAGAACAATCAATCTAGAACCTACAATTTAGTAGAGAGTGACAATAAATCATATGTTAGTTTGATGGACTATGAGACAGATGTTCCTCAGGTATTTGATCCGTGGAATAAAACACAAAGTCAAGTTTTAAATGCGGATCAAGTCGAAGATGTCACAAAAGACTTCATGAAAAAGATGAGAAAAGACTATTCCTTCTATACCAAAGAGGCAGCTGATAAAGTCGTTAAAAAAACAACAAGAGAATATAAAGATACCTTGAAGGAAAAACGTACTTATGTCAAGCATGGTGATGAATACACTCTGACTACTTATGATAAAAAAGGGAAGCTTCAGTCACGTATTACTTATAAACGTATGAGTAAGGGAGACGCTGAGGAGCGCTGGGATGACTATAAGGATGCCATCAAAGATTATAAGAAAGATTTGAAGACTTATAGTGATCAATATGATGACTTCAAGGATTACTATGATTATGGTTATGGCTACGATTACGGCTATGGCTATGGTAATGACTATGGTGATACCTATGGCGGATATAATGACGGTAAGAATAGTGGATCAAAATCAGATTCAAGTGATAGTAGCAAAAAATCTAGTGATAAAATTTAATTACCCTATTTCATAACAAGATGAAGTGGTACAAGAAGGAGAGCTAAAACTCCAGTCTGGTACCGCTTTTCTTTTTATGAAAATAGTCAAATAGCTTTGGAGTCTTTTTTCTGGTAGAATGGAAATATCAATGAAAAAGGGGACTTTTATGAACGAAAAAGAGTGGTTAGATTATTTCGAAACAATCAATAATCGTAAGCCGATAGAGGAAGAAATCCAACAAGCAAAAGCTAATGGGGAATTTATTTCTCAAGAGTCTAAGGACGAGGGTGTTAATCCTCAACAAGCTCAGTTGAGTGATCAAGTGACACAAGCCGTTTCACAAGTTGCTCCTGCTAAGACAGGCTTATCTAAGAAAGCTAAAATTATTATTGCTTCTGTGGTGGGAGCGATTGTCCTAGTGGCACTTTCATTTGGTGGCTATGAGTTTATGCACCTACAAGGTGGTAAAATACCTGAAGGAACCTATCAGCTTGAAACATATCGCTATTATCATAAAGATAAGAAGAAAATGGTTGATGGTATAGAATCTTTCAAGGAAAGTGGCTTAGAGCCTCATGATTTTGTTAAAGTCAAAGGGGATAATGTTAAATTCTATTTTTATACCTTAGCAGGGGGGAACAATCTAGTTGATTTTTCAGATTATGACACAGATAGATCTTACCGTCCAGACACTTGGTCTAGAACACTTAAACTAACCATGTCGCTATCTGAATATAGCAAAGTAATTAATCAAGCAGTAGATAGTCGCTACAAAATTAGTGAATATCGAACTAAAGCTGATAACGATGAAAGTAAAGAGATTTACATTAAAGCCTACAAAGAGTCTCTCGAAGAAACCGTTCGATACAAGGTTAAGGGTGATAAATTAATTGTCACTACTTATAATAAGAAAGGCAAACTTATCGAAGAAAGAAGCTTCAAACGCCTATCAGAGGATGACGTGAAGAAATTAGACTACGACTATGAACGTGATGTTAGAGCTGATAAAAAGCTCTTTCAAAACTAGTAATGTTTAAAACCAGCTAGTCTGGTTTTTTTAGTGTCCAAAACGTGCTATAATAAGATGTTATATCATCAGTGTTAGCCCATTTGTTAACACATGAAAGGAAATTAAAATGACAAAAACATTCTACATCACAACACCTATCTACTACCCATCTGGTAAATTACATATTGGTTCTGCCTATACAACCATTGCTTGTGACGTCTTGGCACGTTACAAACGTATGATGAACTACGATGTCTTCTATCTTACTGGGCTTGATGAACACGGCCAAAAGATTCAACAAAAAGCTGAAGAAGCAGGAATCACACCACAAGAGTATGTGGATGGTATGGCTGTTGGTGTTAAGGACCTCTGGCAACTTTTGGATATCTCATACGATAAATTCATCCGTACGACTGATGATTACCATGAAAAAGTTGTTGCTCAAGTTTTCGAGCATCTCTTGGAAAAAGGGGATATCTACCTTGGTGAATACTCAGGTTGGTACTCAGTTTCAGACGAAGAATTCTTCACTGAAAGTCAGTTGGAAGAAGTTTACCGTGATGAGCAAGGTAATGTCATTGGTGGGGTAGCTCCATCAGGGCATGAAGTAGAGTTGGTTTCTGAAGAATCATATTTCTTTAAACTCAGCAACTACGCAGACCGTTTGACTGCCTTCTTTAAAGAACACCCAGAATTTATCCAACCTGATGGTCGTATGAATGAAATGCTTAAAAACTTCATCGAGCCAGGCTTGGAAGATTTGGCTGTGTCACGTACAACCTTCACTTGGGGAGTAAAAGTACCGTCAGATCCAAAACACGTGGTTTATGTGTGGATTGATGCTCTTATCAACTATATCACTGCCCTTGGTTATGGTCAGGATGAGCATGGTAACTTTGATTTGTTCTGGCAAAATGATGAAAACCACGAAATTATTCACATGATTGGTAAGGATATTCTTCGTTTCCACTCAATCTACTGGCCAATCATCCTTATGGCTCTTGATTTGCCATTGCCTACACGTCTTGTTGCCCACGGTTGGTTCGTCATGAAAGACGGTAAAATGTCTAAGTCTAAAGGAAACGTGATCTATCCAGAAATGTTGGTAGAGCGTTTTGGTCTTGATCCACTCCGTTACTACCTTATGCGTAGTCTTCCTGTCGGTTCAGATGGTACCTTCACACCAGAAGACTATGTGGCTCGTATCAACTACGAGTTGGCTAATGACCTTGGGAACCTCCTCAACCGTACAGTTGCCATGATTAACAAGTATTTCGGTGGGCAAGTGCCTGCCTATGTTGAGAACGTTACAGACTTTGATGCTGATTTAGCTAAGGTTGTGGCTGAAAATATCGAAGAGTTCCACAAACAAATGAAGGCTGTAGATTTCCCACGTGCCTTGGACGCCGTTTGGAACATCATTTCACGTACCAATAAGTATATTGATGAAACAGCTCCATGGGTCCTCGCCAAAGAAGAAGGTGACAAGGAACAATTGGCAGCGGTCATGGCTCACTTGGCAGCTAGTCTTCGTGTGGTAGCCCACCTCATCCAACCATTCATGATGACAACTTCAAATGCCATCATGGAACAGCTCGGATTGTCAGGAGCGTTTGACCTTGAAAATCTTGAACTTTCAGGATTCCCAGAGAATGTGACAGTCGTTTCAAAAGGAACTCCAATCTTCCCACGTTTGGACATGGATGAAGAGATTGCCTATATCCAATCTCAAATGAACGCAGGCAAACCTCAAGAGAAGGAATGGAACCCAGAAGAGGTTGAACTTAAGTCTGAAAAAGACCAAATCAAATTTGACGACTTTGACAAGGTTGAAATCCGTGTTGCTGAAGTTAAAGAAGTAGAAAAGGTCGAAGGTTCAGACAAATTGCTCCGCTTCCGTCTTGACGCTGGCGACGGAGAAGATCGTCAAATCCTCTCAGGTATCGCTAAATTCTATCCAAACGAACAAGAATTGGTCGGCAAGAAACTTCAAGTCGTGGCTAATCTCAAACCACGTAAGATGATGAAGAAATATGTCAGCCAAGGTATGATTCTTTCCGCAGAACATGACGGCAAACTCACTGTCTTGACAGTAGATCCATCGGTTCCAAACGGAAGTGTGATTGGGTAAAATATCATATAAAAAACAGTTTATCAATTTTTTGAATTGAGAAACTGTTTTTTACTAATCTTCAGTTGTGACTAAAGCGCTTGAAACAGATCTTTGTTGAGCGCTCGGTAGTTTTGCTTCCTTAAAATCGGAAAACATCTACTCTTAAGGGAAGTCTTAAGAGGACCTAGTGTATAAGAAAACGAGTTCAGTCGAACTCGTTTTTTTATACACTATATTTCAATAAATGCTTAATGCGTTCCACACTTTCATCAGGTCCATAAGCATTTGGGTGTCGGTCTAGTTTACTGATAGCGTCAAGGTCTGCTTGGTCTAGGTGGAAGTCAAAGCTATTAAAGTTTTCCTTCATCCGTTCGATATGGGTACTCTTAGGAATGGTCAGAATGCCTTGTTGGGTTTGCCATCTGAGGATGACCTGGGCAACTGTCTTGCCATGTTTTTCAGCGATAGCAGTCAGAGTTGGGTCCTGAAAAATACCATCCTCTCCTCTATGAAAAGGAGCCCAGGCTTGCGTTAGGGTACCAAATTCCTTATCAGCTTTCTGAATCAGTTTGTGTTGTTTATAGGGATGCAACTCGATTTGATTGACTGCTGGAATTACAGGTGTCTGCAAGGCAAAATCCGCCAAACGCCCTGTTGAGAAGTTAGAAACACCAATGGCTCTAATAAGTTCTTCATGCTTAAGCTCAATCATAGCACGCCAGGCACCATGTAAGTCGCCAAAAGGTTGATGAATCAAATATAAATCAAGATAGTCAGTATCTAGTTTGCGAAGTGTTTCTTTTAGGGCTAATTTGGTATCTTCGTAGCCAAGCTGGCTAATCCAGGCTTTGCTAGTCAGGAAAATATCCTCGCGAGGGATACCAGATGCCTTAATAGCACGTCCCACGGCTTCCTCGTTACGGTAAAGACTGGCTGTATCAATCAGACGATAGCCGACAGAAAGAGCATCTTCAACGGCTTTTTGACATTCTTTTTGATCGAAAATTTGCCAGACACCAAAACCAAGGACAGGTATTTTGATGCCATTATTAAGTGTTTGAAATTCCATTTTCTTCTCCTTAGTGGTGGGGTAGTAAGCTATCCTGAATTTCCTCGATAAATGCTTGAATAATTGCGGATTGTTTCTGTTTATTATTGGTCACAAAACCCAAGGTGTGCTTTGGACTGTTCTTTAGTGGAAGTAAAACAATTTGGTCCTTAATGAAACTATTAACAATACCGAGACCAGAAGCGTAACTATCTGAGGCACAGAGCAAATTCATGACACTGCCTCGGTCATTACTGTAAATCACTTGTTGGTCAGGCAGAACCTCGAGAGGATCTTCGTCAAAATGGATTCCAGAGCTTTCTTGACGAAAGCGGACCTGTGGATATCCCTCTAAATCTTTGAGATTGAGGGATTTTTTGTGGGCTAGGGGATGTTGGCGACCTAAGAAAATCTTAGTTTCAAACTCTCCAAGTGGGGTGAAAGTCAGATCCATGTGTTGAAAACTGCGTTCTAGGATATGGTCGTTGTCTTCATCTAGATAAATAATCCCCAGGTCACTTTCGAAGCTTTCAACGCTTTTGAGAATCTTTCTAGTTGTTGTTTCAATCAGTTGAAATTCTTGATAGTCACTACGAAAACGTTGGGCAATGTGAGCCATGGGAAGTGATAAGAAATCGTAGTGGTGACTGGCAACAGTGAATGATTTCTTGAATGATTTACGGTAGCGTCCCTCTAGGAGATCTAACTCTCCAAGAATACGTTTGGCGTATTTGAGAAAATCATGACCGTCATCAGTTAGTTTGGCTCCTGTATTGGAACGCTCAAAGAGTTGGACTCCAAGTTCTTCCTCTAAATCACGGATGGATGCTGAGAGATTAGGCTGAGTCAAAAAGAGTTTTTTGGCAGCCTTACTAAAAGACCCTGTTTCAGCGATAGTCTGAACATAGCGACATTGTTGAAAATTCATAAGCATCCCCTTTGAAAAATATGATTGTAGGTCATATTATAACAAAATGAGAAGTCTAAAATCAGCAAAATTCTGATAGGAATAGATGAAGACCTGATATGAAATTTCTATGATTAAATCGTTTTTGGAGTAATAATGGAAATTGAGATAAGTTGTAAGAATGTGGTGCTGATAAATGAAAAACTGCATCCCCTGGTTAGACACCAAAAATCTAACTTGTGGGATGCAGTTTGAAATATTAGTCATTAAGATATCTAATGGCTTTCAATTTTTTAGGACGAATAAGGAAGAGTCCTAGGGCAATTAAAGGTAGCCAGAAAATGAAATGCCAGATACTTGTAGCTGGTGCAGCCTGTGTTGATTGCGAGAGAAGGACACTGGCAAAATCAACCAAACAGTGCAGAATAATAGTCCACCAGAGGCTACCAGTACGTAGGTAAATAGCAGCAAAGAATATTCCTATAGCTGTCGCATAATAAACCTGGAACAAGGTAGCGTTCAAGGGCTGGTGAGTGAGGTTTCCAAGATGGGCTAGTCCAAAAATTATGGCAGATAAGAAAACGACTCCTAAAACCTGTTTTGAAGATCTAATACCATCTTGGAAGGCGAGTTTAAGGAAAAGTCCACGAAAAAAATATTCCTCAAAAAAACCGGCTCCTAAGGCAATAACCAAGGCAGTTCCTATCATGTGAGGTGCTTTACTGATCCCAAAAGCAACCGCAGAAACATAGAAGAAATCTGCCAAAAGAAGAAACCAACAAACCCCTAAGGTTTCAGACCAACTTATCTTTTTAGTCGATTTGATCTTTAATCCAAGGCGTCTCTGTACGAGGAAATAGTATAGACACATAAGGCCAAGTGTTTTAATGAGATAAGCTATATTCTCAGGCAAAGGCTTAAGAAGCAAACGAAGTACAAGGTTTGCTAATATAAAACTAACCCCAAGAAGAATCAGCAATCTCATTTCTTTTTTTGTCATTGAAAAGTCCCCCAACTTTCTTAACATTTTTTCAAGCGTACTACGAAAAACGCTTAAAGTCAAGGTCTTGAAGGTGTTTTTTATGTGTTTTTAGTAATGAAGAGGTCACTTCATGATAACCCGAATATAGTAGAAAACATATGCTATCTTAGAAACAGTCCTTTATGAGAAAAAAATGAACGGCTGTAAGAAAGTAATAAGTGAAAACTCTATGACCCCCTTACGAATTACAATTAATTGTAAAGAAATGATTGAATTATAACAAAAGTGTGTCAAATTTTAAAAACGTGTAGCAAATATATAATATTTTTTTCAGAAAACTATTGCCAAATTTTGAAAATCAAGGTAGTATATTAAACGGTGAAGAAAATAGGTTAATAAAATGTTAACCAAGAAGGAGAAAGTGTAAATGAAAGTCAATCCATTTAAAACAACATTGTATTCAAGCGTATTGCTTGCAGGACTCGCGGCTACAAGCGTAGCAGCTGCGGATGAAGCTAAAGATGTAACAGCAACTATTGATACTGATGCAACCGTATCAAATACGACTGCAGAATCAAGTGCTAATCTTGTTAAAACAACAGGTGATGCAGCAGTTGTCACTACAGTACCTGGAACAGAAGAAAAAACTACTACTGAAACAGATACTACTGTAAAAACAACAACTAAAGCTATTGCTGAAGTTTCAAATCCTGACTTTAATAACGCTGTTGAAGCTGCAACAACGACTGCAGCAGCATCAAAAGATTCTGCTGATGTTAAAGCTGTTCAAGATCAAGCAGCTAAAGATGCTCAAGAAGCTTCAAATACAGTTGTTTCTGAAAATAAATTGACTCGTGAAGAAGCTGATGCAGCTCTTACATCTGCTAAAGCAAATGTTGTTGCAACAGGAGGATTCACAGCTACAGAAGAAGCAGGTGTTAAACACACTAGCGTCGAAGCTGCTAACAATGATAACAAAGTTCAAACAACAGCTTTGACAACTGCGGTTTCAGAATATAATCAAAAACTTGCAGATTACAAAACACAATTGGACAAATACTACCAAGACGTTCTTGCTTATGCTGCTTGGGAAAAATCATACAAGGAATATACTGGTGGAACAACAGCTCGTCTTTTGACAAAGGGCTTGGCTGAAAATGCCACTGGCTTGATTTATAAAACAGAATCTAATGCTACTATGACTGTTGAAAACTCAGCAGGTTCAGTTGACTACTTGGATAAAACAATCCAATCAGGTCACTCAGTAGATGAAATCCTTGAACAATTCAACACATCTCGTTACATTCCAAGTGACTTCAGTGCAGCTAACGGTACACAGTACACTATCAATGCTGATGGTGAATATACTGAAGATGTATGGTTGAAGATGGCTACAGGTCAAACGTTGACTGTAACATACAACAATCTAAACGGAACATCATTCAATGGTACTCCAGTTAAGAAAATCGTTGCAACTTACACTTTGGTAGAAACACCAAGTACAGATGGTTCAGCCATTGTTAAGTTGTACCACGATCCAACGAAGACACTTTTCATTGGTTCACAAACTGACGACACTAACAAAAAACTTCATGTTAAGATGAACTTGAACTTCTTTGAAACTGAGTCATCAGTGACACCACTTGATTTGTCTAAGAATGGATCAGTTTTGAGTATCTCATCACTTAACCACTGGAACACTGAGCTTGGAAACCACATTGAAAAAGTTGGTTTGAATGGTAATGAATACGTTCAAATCCCTGGTTCATCTATCACTTTGCATGAAGATGGTTATGCTTATGCAACAAATGATAACGAATTTGTGGCTAACGGTTCACGCTTTAACAGTGACTCAACAGTAGACCCAACAACTGGTGAAGTGACTGATGAAGGTTGGGATGCGATTAACCCAGATGGAACACCTCGTACGAAGAATGCCTACTATGGTGCTGCTGCAACAATCTTCAAGGGTGAACCAATGGACTTCATCGTAAGCGGAAATAACCTTAACGTTCCAACTGCTTACTGGTTCGCAACTAACTCAACAGTAGTTGTTCCTGAATTGCCAGAAGAACCAAATAAACCAGTTCTTCCAAATACTGTTTCAGCGTCAGTTACTTACCACAAAAACTTTGTATCTGTTGAAGAAACAACTGAGAAACCAAAACCTCAAGTACCAACAACTCCAACAGAACCTACACCAGGTAAACCTGTAACACCAACATCAGCACCTGTAAAAGAAGAAGCTCCAGCTCTTCCAGCTACTGGTGAAAAATCAACAGTAGCTTCTGCAGCAGCAGGTGCAGCTATGGTGACATCAGCTTTGGCCTTGTTCGGTATCTCAACTTACAAACGTAAACACTAAGATAATACATAAAAAAGCTAGGAAATTTTCCTAGCTTTTTTAGTTTGGAAGAATCAAGTTAGCTAGGAATAAGAAAGATGAAAATTTCTGACATTTAGTAAAGCTACTTGATTTAGACTCAAAAAAGAAAAAATGATATACATTTTCTAATTTTTTCAAAACTGCAAATAAGGCCTATAATATAGGCTTTTCTCTATAGTTAACCATGTAAGAAACAAGGGTCTAAATATTATTTTCAAAAAATATGAAATAAATTAATTGACAAAAAATTATAATACAGTATAATAGATTGTGTTAGGAAGAGTTTGTTTTTTGGCAGGGTGACTCCCTGGTCAAAAAAGACTAGCTTAGAATCTAGAATTCTAGGTTATCAAATTCCAATGTTTCATTGTGATGATTTAAAAAGAGAAGATTTAAACAGCAAACAAATCAGATTAATCGATTTAAAACATCAGCATCATCGTAGCGGGAGCTAGCGGTATTTTTAATCCGTGTAGAGCAAACGACAGATTCAAAAACAGCAGAATCGGTAGAGACTAATCTTCAAAAGCGAAGAGGGAAAGAAAATAAAGCAGTAACTGCTAATATACCTATCAGAAGGTGGATTAAACCTAATGACTGATAGATGGTATGTTTTGAGAGTGGCGTTTTTAGCCAATACTCTTCTAGGAAATAGTATCTTGTAAGCAGTAAGACGTTCTGCGTCAAGAAGCTAGAGGGAAAGCTTTTCAGATTGACTGACTATCAATCATAAGATACTCTTGACTAGAAACCATTTTGGACCAACACGGTTTTGCGTTTGTTGGTATTGAACTGCACCTAGGGAAATGGTGGTTCAATGTTAGTAAATAAAGACTTTACATTTCAAAAAGTCAAAAAATTGTTTTATCACAACGTGAACTCGAGGGATTAAGTTCAAGTTGAGATTCAGGAACAAAAAGGTAAGAAGCATATTGGGATGATGTTTTAGCGACGGAATTTGACTAGATGTTTGTGAGAGCATCTGTCTATGCTACATTGACTATTTTTAAAGGTCGTGTGGAATAGGAACTGTTTTCAAGGTCCTGGTACCAAGGAAAGTTGGGGGATTTTCCTTTAGGTATTGGGATTGTTGAAAAGAGATCAAATGGACTGAGCGGCACTTGTATCCCAAGGTAAGCAATACACCTATGAACCTAAGTTTCCATACAGCAGGGAGCAAGTTTCAGTTTGAATGGGGGACGCATCTAGAGTAATCTAGATGTTTTTTTATTTTGTGAGTTCTTTTGCGAATAAGTAAGAGAGTGCATGAAGGAGGGTGTCGTGTTAATTGCAAAAAATCCGGAGGGAAACCTCGTTTCAGCTCTAGAAACTAGTTTGAATCGTGAGGAATCCTATTGCTGTCCGGGCTGTCAGGGAGTTGTCCTATTGAGACATGGTCAAGTCATGTGTCCACATTTTGCTCATAAGTCTTTGCAAGATTGTCAGTTCTTCTCGGAGAATGAATCGGCCCAACATTTATCCCTTAAGGCAGCCTTATATAAATCTTTGGTTAATCATGGTGAAAAAGTACGTATTGAAAAGGTTTTGTCCGAGATGGGGCAAATTGCAGATTTATTTGTTGGCGATTCCCTGGCTCTGGAAGTTCAGTGTTCTCGTTTATCTCAGCAACGTTTGAGAGAGAGGACACGCGCCTATCACCAAACAGGTTATGAAGTGCGTTGGCTTTTGGGGGAAGACCTATGGTTGGGACGGCGTTTAACAGACTTACAGCGGGACTTTCTCTATTTTACGGCTAAGATAGGATTTCATCTATGGGAGCTTGATTGGAAGAAAGAGGAAATTAGACTTAAGTATCTCATCTATGAGGATATTTTTGGGAAAGTCTATTACTTAACTAAGACCTGGCCTTTAACCGAAAATCTGATGGCAGTTCTACGTTATCCTTATCAAGCAGAAAAGGTTGAGACCTATCAAGTGACTCAGCGAAAGAAAGTCTCACATGTGATTCAACGGGAATTAATGGGGAAAAATCCAAGGTGGATGAGAAGGCAGGAAGAAGCCTATCTTAGAGGAATGAATTTGTTATGTCTGTCTGATCAGGATTTTTTCCCACAAGTAAGATTTCCTGAATCTAGGCAGGGTTTTGTACAAATTAGACAGTCACTTGAAGGTTTTGAAAAGCTTTTTAAGCAATATTATCGAAAAAGTCATTTTTCTTATCGACAAACTCTCTACCCTCCCACCTTTTATGCTAAAATAGAAAAGAATAGACACAATTAAGGAGAATATTATGTCAGACAATCGTACTCATTTAGAAGAAAAATACACTTGGGATTTGACGACCATTTTTGCGACAGATGCAGATTGGGAGACCGAATATGAAAGCACTGTTCAGGATTTGAGGAAGGCTAGTGCTTATGCAGGTCATCTCTTGGATTCTGCTAAGAACTTGCTTGAGGCAACAGAACTTTATATGAGCCTTATGCGTCGCTTGGAGAAAATCTATGTCTATGCGTCAATGAAAAATGACCAAGACACAACAGTAGGTCTGTATCAAGAGTACCAAGCAAAGGCCTCAAACCTTTATTCACAGTTGAGTGAAGCCTTTGCTTACTTTGAGCCTGAATTTATGGCCTTGGATGATAAGAAATTAGCTGAATTTAAAGAACAAGAGCCAGGTCTTGGACTTTATGACCACTATTTCGAACGTCTTTTGGCCAACAAGGATCACGTTCTTTCTCAAGAAGCGGAAGAACTCTTGGCAGCAGCCGGTGATATTTTCAACGGTCCAACGGATACCTTTAATGTCTTGGATAATGCTGATATCCTCTTCCCATGGGTATCAGATGGCCAAGGGGATGTGGTTGAGTTGACACATGGTAACTTTATCACCCTCATGGAATCTAAGGACCGTGACATTCGTAAGGGTGCTTATGAAGCGATGTACGGTACTTACGAGCAGTTCCAACATACCTATGCACAAACACTTCAAGGCGTTGTTAAGGTTCACAATTACCAAGCCAAAGTTCGTCACTATAATTCGGCACGTCATGCAGCACTTGCGGCTAATTTTATTCCAGAGAGTGTTTATGACTCACTCTTGGAATCAGTGAATAAGCATTTGCCACTTTTGCACCGTTACCTTGATTTGCGTAAGAAGGTCTTGGGGCTTGACGAGCTTAAGATGTATGACGTCTACACACCACTTTCTGAGACTGAGACTGCTCTTACTTATGAAGAGTCTCTCAAGAAAGCAGAAGAAGTCTTGGCAATCTTTGGTGAAGAGTATAGTAAAGGGGTTCATGCAGCCTTTACGGAACGTTGGATTGACGTTCACCCTAACAAAGGAAAACGCTCAGGTGCCTACTCAGGTGGTGCCTATGATACAAATGCTTTCATGCTTTTGAACTGGCAAGACACTCTGGACAATCTCTTTACCTTGGTTCACGAGACAGGCCACAGCTTGCATTCAACGTTCACACGTCAGACACAACCATATGTTTATGGAGATTACCCAATCTTCTTGGCAGAAATTGCGTCTACAACTAATGAAAATATCTTGACAGAAACGCTTCTTAAAGAGGTAAAAGATGACAAAACACGTTTTGCTATTCTTAACCACTATTTGGATGGTTTCAAGGGAACTGTCTTCCGTCAAACCCAATTTGCTGAGTTTGAGCATGCTATCCATGAAGCAGATGCATCTGGTCAAATCTTGACAGCCGACTTCATGAATAAACTTTACGCAGACCTCAATGAGAAATACTATAACCTTAAAGCTGAAGATAACTACGAAATTCAGTTTGAGTGGGAACGTATTCCGCATTTCTACATGAATTACTATGTCTACCAATACGCTACAGGGTTTGCAGCAGCAAGCTACTTGGCTGAAAAAATTGTTCACGGTACTGAGGAGGATAAAGAAGCTTACCTTACTTACCTTAAGGCGGGAAGCTCAGATTATCCTTTGGAAGTTATCAAGAAAGCTGGTGTTGATATGACCAATACCGACTACTTGGATGCTGCCTTCAAAGTTTTTGAAGACCGTCTCGTTGAATTGGAAGCCTTGGTTGAAAAAGGTGTTCACCTTTCTTAAAAAGAAGTTACTATACTATATGAAAGAATCATTCTGAATAAGAGTGGTTCTTTTTACATCTAAAAAACGAACGTTTACAGTATACAATCCCTAATTGCTACGGAAAATAGCTGATAAGCATATTTATAGCTCCTTATTTATATTCATGATAGACTAAAAACCTAACGTTTTACAATTGATAAGTGAACAGTGTTCAGATATAGAAAGTAGGTTTTTGTGAAAACAACCAATCGTTATCTTGTAGCAACGTGTGGTGTCTTACTCCATCTTATGTTGGGGTCTACCTATGCTTGGAGTATCTATCGTAATCCTATTATGGCCCAGACTGGCTGGGATCAATCTTCAGTTTCTTTTGCCTTTTCATTGGCCATCTTTTGTCTTGGTCTTTCTGCAGCCTTCATGGGACGTTTGGTTGAAAAATTTGGTCCTAGAGTGACTGGGAGTATGTCGGCTGTTCTCTATGCCGGAGGTAACATTCTAACAGGAGTTGCCATTGCTCAGGGAGAGCTGTGGATACTTTATCTTGGTTACGGTATTCTTGGTGGTCTAGGACTGGGTGTGGGGTATATTACGCCTGTTTCAACCATCATTAAGTGGTTTCCTGACAAGCGTGGGCTTGCGACTGGTCTTGCCATTATGGGCTTTGGCTTTGCATCGCTCTTGACCAGCCCTATTGCCCAATATCTGATTCAGGCACGTGGTGTTGAGCAGACCTTTTATATCTTGGGAGTTGTTTATTTTATTGTGATGCTTTTTGTCTCACAATTCATTAAACGACCAAGTGTAGAGGAAGCACAACTGTTGGCTGACAAGAGTCCGAACCGTCAAGCTGCTGATTTAAGCAAGGGAATTACGGCTAATGAAGCTCTGAAATCGTCAACTTTCTACTGGTTATGGCTTATCTTGTTTATCAATATTTCATGTGGCTTAGCCCTTGTCTCTGCAATTTCTCCAATGGCTCAAGATATGGTTGGGATGTCAGCGGAATCAGCAGCAGTTGTTGTCGGTGTTATGGGAATCTTTAATGGTTTTGGTCGCCTTCTGTGGGCAGGCTTGTCGGATTATATTGGGCGTCCGAAGACCTTTATCCTCCTCTTTGTGGTTAATATCGTTATGGCTATCCTCCTAATTGTCCTGCAAGTTCCACTTGTCTTTGTGGTTGCGATGGCTGTTCTGATGACTTGCTACGGGGCAGGATTCTCCTTGATTCCTCCCTACCTTAGCGATATCTTTGGGGCAAAGGAGTTGGCTACCCTTCATGGTTATATTCTGACTGCCTGGGCTATGGCAGCCTTGGTGGGACCAATGCTCCTGTCGGTAACCTATGAATTGACAAAATCTTACCAGATGACCTTGCTTGTTTTTATTGCTCTTTACGTGGTAGCTTTAGTTATTGCTTACCTCTTGAAAAAGAGGGTTATTCGTCAAGTAGTCTAATGATGAGGATTTGAGTTATAGATAAGAAAAATCTCTAGCACTCGCTAGGGATTTTTTATATAATAAAACACATGGTTAAATCATATAGTAAAAACGCAAATCACAACATGCGTCGCCCAGTAGTAAACAAGGATATCGTGGATTACATGCGAACGCATCTTCAGGAAAATAAAGGGCATTTGGCTGAGCTGGAGGCCTTTGCTCGTAAGGAAAATATTCCAATTATTCAGCACGAAGTTGTTGCTTATTTCCGATTTTTGTTACAGACCTTGCAGCCTAAGAAAATCCTTGAGGTAGGAACGGCTATTGGTTTTTCAGCTCTTCTTATGGCTGAGTCCGCCCCTGATGCTCAGATTACGACGGTTGATCGTAATGAAGAAATGATTGGCTTTGCCAAGGAAAATCTAGCCAAGTATGACAGTCGCAAACAAATTACCTTAGTTGAAGGTGATGCAGCAGAAGTTTTGCAAGATTTGGACACTGATTATGATTTTGTCTTTATGGACTCAGCCAAGTCTAAATATATCGTCTTTCTGCCTGAAATCCTAAAACGTCTCAAGGTAGGTGGTGTCATTGTCTTTGATGATATCTTCCAAGGGGGGGATATTGCCAAAGACATCATGGAGGTTCGTCGTGGTCAGCGTACGATTTACCGTGGTTTGCATCGTCTTTTTGATGCGACCTTAGATAACCCTGGTTTGACTGCTAGTTTGGTACCTATGAGTGACGGACTTCTTATGCTTCGGAAAAATTCTGAAAATATTATCTTGCCAGATTAAGCATTATTTAAGTAAGTGTGGTATAATAACAAAGATATTGACAATTTAAGGAGTAGATAGAATGGCTAAAGAAAATGAAAACCTTGAGTCGACAGAAGAAACTGTTGAAGAGGTTGTAGCAGACAAAGACGCAGAACAAGAGCATCTTGATCGCCAAAAAGAAGAAGAGGAAAGCATCGCCCTCGCTAGTGAAAAAGCGAAAGAAAAAGCTAAACGTGCTAAAACGAAAAAGACACGTGATGCTGGTAAACCAAGCTCAGGTGGCCGCTTCCTCGGAGGTCTTGCCCTTGTAGCTGTTTCAGCTCTCGTTGGTGCAGGTGCTATGTATGTTTCTCTAGGTAACAAAACGACTGAAGAAACAACTTTGGTATCTATGAAAGGTGATACTGTTACTGTCGGTGATGTCTTTGATTCACTTAAAGGTAGCAGCCAAACACAACAAAGTGTTTTGAGTGCAACTTTGCAAAAGGCTCTTGAAAAAGAATATGGTAGCAAAGTCAGCAAAGAAGACGTTGACAAAGCTTATAAGCAAGCTTCAGAACAATACGGAGATCAATTCTCACAAGTACTTGCAGCCTATGGTCAAACAGAAGAGTCATACCGTACTCAAATCCGTACACAAAAATTGGTTGAGTATGCTGTTAACCAAGCCGCACAAAAAGATTTGACTGAAGCAAATTACAAGGCCGCCTATGATAACTACACACCAAATACAGAGGTACAAGTAGTTTCAACTACTGATAAAGCAGTGGCAGATAAGGTAGACTCTGAAGCTAAAGCAGAAGGAGCAGACTTCTCACAAGTTGCTAAAGATAACAGCTTGGAAGTGGCTTCTAAGACAGTTAACTCAGCTTCTCAAGACTTCCCAGCGGATGTTTTGACAGCAGCCTTCAAACAAGATGCTAATGCAGTTTCTGACGTAGTGACTGTTTCAAACAGCTCAACTGGTGCTGCAACTTACTATATCGTCAAAACTGTTTCAAAATCTGAGAAAAATGCAGATTGGAAAAACTATAAGGATGATTTGACTAAGGTTATCATCAATGGTAAGAAAGCTGATACTAACTTCACTAACTCAGTGATTGCTAAGGTCCTTAAGAAATACAATGTTAAAGTTGTAGACAAGGCCTTCAGCGCAATTCTTGACCAGTACGTGACTGGTTCTGGGGCTTCATCAAGTTCATCATCAAGCTCTAGCAAATAAATCACAAGATAGAGTTGATAATGCTATTATCAGCTTGACCTAAGACCTAAAACACGTTAAAATGAAGAGTGGCTAAAAGTTCTAATATCATGACATTTTTAGCCTTCCCTTTGAGATTGGTAATCATCGCTTCTGATACAGAAAAATGGCGGTCGCTGCGAGCCATGGACGAATTTGGTTACTTGCTACTCAAAGTTCACAATTAAAGACAAATAAGAATGACAAGTTCATTGAATGAAGGTGGTACCGCGGTTCACGTCGCCCTTCGTTTAGTGGCCTTGTCTTTTATTCTTTTAGTATTTTTTGAATGAATGTATGACATTATTGGAGGTAGCTTATGAAAACCTATTTTGTCAAACAGAAGTTTCGATTGGGTGGTGAACGCTTTGATATCAAGAATGATCAAGGTAGAGTTGCCTATCAGGTTGAAGGATCCTTTTTTAAGATTCCAAAGACCTTTACGATTTTTGGCGAGGATGGTCGTGAGATCAGTCATATCACCAAGGAGCCTATTAGTCTCTTACCCAAATTTACGGTGGATTTACAGGATGGTTCGAGTTTTTACATTCGTAAAAAATTAACCTTTCTTCGTGATAAGTATGATGTCGATAATCTTGGCTTGCGAATAGAGGGGAATATTTGGGACCTGGATTTTCAACTGCTTAATAGTCAAGATCAGGTAGTTGCTAGGATTCAAAAGGAGCTCTTTCATCTAACATCGACCTATACTGTTACCGTTTATGAAAATACTTATGCCGATTTAGCCATTTCCCTATGTGTCGCTATTGACTATGTGGAAATGCTCGAGAATAGCTCAAAATAAGAAACAATTGATTAAGGAGAAACAATGAAACAACTTACTTCAGCACAAATTCGTCAGATGTGGCTTGATTTCTGGAAATCAAAAGGTCACGCTGTTGAACCATCAGCTAACTTGGTTCCAGTTAACGACCCAACCCTTCTTTGGATTAACTCAGGGGTTGCCACTTTGAAAAAATACTTTGATGGCTCAGTAATTCCTGAAAATCCACGTATCACTAACTCACAAAAAGCTATCCGTACCAACGATATCGAAAACGTTGGTAAGACAGCTCGTCACCACACTATGTTTGAAATGCTTGGTAACTTCTCAGTTGGTGACTACTTCCGTGATGAAGCTATTGAGTGGGGTTATGAGCTTTTGACAAGCCCAGAGTGGTTTGATTTTCCAAAAGACAAACTTTACATGACTTACTATCCAGATGATAAAGATTCATACAACCGTTGGATTGCCTGCGGTGTTGAACCAAGTCATTTGATTCCAATTGAAGATAACTTCTGGGAAATCGGTGCTGGCCCTTCAGGACCAGATACTGAAATCTTCTTTGACCGTGGCGAAGACTTTGACCCTGATAATATTGGTATCCGTTTGCTTGAAGAAGATATTGAAAACGATCGTTACATTGAAATTTGGAACATCGTTTTGTCACAATTCAACGCAGACCCAGCAGTTCCACGTTCAGAATACAAGGAACTTCCTAATAAAAACATTGATACGGGCGCAGGTCTTGAACGTCTTGTAGCCGTAATGCAAGGGGCTAAAACAAACTTTGAAACAGACCTCTTCATGCCTATTATTCGTGAAATCGAAAAAATGTCTGGTAAAACTTACGATCCAGATGGTGACACAATGAGCTTCAAGGTTATAGCTGACCACATTCGTTCATTGGCATTTGCCATCGGTGATGGTGCTCTTCCAGGTAATGAAGGTCGTGGTTATGTCCTTCGTCGTCTTCTCCGTCGTGCCGTAATGCACGGTCGTCGTCTCGGCATTTCTGACGCTTTCTTGTACAAACTTGTTCCAACTGTTGGTCAAATTATGGAAAGCTATTACCCAGAAGTTCTTGAGAAGAAAGACTTTATCGAGAAGATTGTTAAACGTGAAGAAGAAACCTTTGCACGTACCATCGATGCAGGTTCAAGCATGCTTGACGAGCTTCTTGCTAACCTTAAGAAATCTGGTAAAGATACGCTTGAAGGTAAAGACATCTTTAAACTTTACGATACTTACGGATTCCCAGTGGAATTGACAGAAGAGTTGGCTGAAGATGAAGGCTTCAAGATTGACCATGAAGGTTTCAAAGCTGCCATGAAAGAACAACAAGACCGTGCACGTGCTAGCGTGGTTAAAGGTGGTTCTATGGGGATGCAAAATGAAACCCTCGCTAACATCACTGAACCATCTGAGTTCTTGTATGAAGCGGAAACTGCTGAAAGCCGTTTGAGCGTCATCGTTGCTGATGATGCTCGTCATGATAGTGTTAACTCTGGTCAAGCCCTCCTTGTCTTTGAACAAACACCATTCTACGCTGAAATGGGTGGACAAGTAGCAGACCACGGTACAATCTCAGATGCAGCTGGTACAGTCGTTGCGCGTGTGGTTGACGTTCAACGTGCACCAAATGGACAAGCCCTTCACACTGTTGAAGTTGAAGGTGAACTTGTTGTAGGAGCTAACTACAAACTTGAAATTGACCACACACGTCGTCACCGTGTCATGAAGAACCACACAGCGACTCACCTCTTGCACGCTGCCCTTCATAACATCGTCGGTGATCATGCTGTTCAAGCCGGTTCTCTTAACGAACAAGAATTCTTGCGTTTCGACTTCACTCACTTTGAGGCTGTAACTCCAGAAGAATTGCGTGCTATCGAAGAACAAGTCAACGAAGAAATCTGGAAAGCTACTCCAGTAACAACTATTGAAACAGACATTGACACTGCTAAATCAATGGGAGCTATGGCCCTCTTTGGTGAAAAATATGGTAAGAATGTTCGTGTCGTTTCAATCGGTGATTACTCTGTTGAGCTTTGTGGTGGTACGCACGTTGCCAACACTGCTGAAATCGGTATGTTCAAGATTGTCAAAGAAGAGGGTATCGGTTCAGGAACACGCCGTATCTTGGCAGTGACATCACGTGAAGCTTACCTTGCTTACCGTGAAGAAGAAGATGCCCTCAAAGCAATCGCAGCAACACTTAAAGCACCACAATTGAAAGAAGTGCCTAACAAGGTTGCTAGCCTTCAAGAGCAATTGCATGCCCTTCAAAAAGAAAATGCTGCGCTTAAAGAAAAGGCAGCTGCAGCTGCAGCTGGTGACGTCTTCAAAGATGTTAAAGAAGCTAACGGTGTTCGTTACATTGCTAGCCAAGTAGAAGTTTCTGATGCAGGTGCCCTTCGTACCTTTGCGGACCAATGGAAACAAGCAGACTACTCTGATGTCCTTGTCCTTGCAGCTCACATTGGCGAAAAAGTTAATGTCCTCGTAGCAAGCAAGTCTAAAGATGTTCACGCAGGTAATGTTATCAAGGTTCTCGCACCAATCGTATCAGGTCGTGGTGGTGGTAAACCAGATATGGCCATGGCCGGTGGTAGCGATGCCAATGGTATCCAAGATCTTCTTTCAGCAGTAGCAGAACAGCTCTAAGATGTGATACAATAAAAGTAACTTGAAAAGGTAGGATGAAAATCCTATCTTTTTTCTTTGTAAGTGGTATTGAAAGTAATGATTATTTTCGTTTCATAATTGAAATAGTGAATACTGGGTGGTATACTATTACAAATCATAAAAATTATAATAGTTTCAAGTAAAAGGGAGCTAGCGATGTTTGGACAAGACTTTGGTCATCGGTTAAGAGAGTTGAGATTAGCACAAGGACTCACTAAAGAAAAATTTTGTGAAGGGGATGAGGTTTTATCAGTACGGCAATTGACACGTATAGAAACAGGGAAGTCTCAACCTAAATTAGAGACCTTAGAGCACTTGGCAAGACGTCTGAATATATCTTTATCGGAATTGCTTGGAGAGAGGACTGTAGTCTCAAAGCTGCCGGTAGAATACCTCAATCTCAAATATCAATTGATGCATGCGACTAGTCTAGATAAGCCAAATAATCTAATGAAACTAGACGAAAAGCTGGGTAAAATTATTGATAGCTATTATGATGATTTGCCTGCTGATGAACAGAGGGTTGTTGATATCTTACAGTCAAAACTTTACTCATATACTTCAAAGACACACCAAAAATTTGGTATGAGCATATTGGAGAAGAGTTTACCATCATTATGTGAGAAAAGGGTATACACTATCAATGATCTACTACTTATAGAACTATATCAAATCTCGTTAGGAGATGGTGATAGTATGAGGTCAGATGGGTTTAGTGAAGGGACCTTTTATACCATTTGTAGAAATCTAATAAATAGTTATGATAATATTCCCACGGAGTATTTGTTTTTACTTAGGGATGCCTTATTAATGGTTCCAATAGTTGAATATGAACGAAAAAAGTTTCATTTATCGGAAGTAGCATTCAATCAACTGCATCGTATTATGGAGGAAACTCAAGATTTTCAGAAAAAACCAATTTTGAGAATGCTAGAGGGACAGTATCTATATGTTGTAAAGAATGATATTTTTGAGGCTAAAAAGGCTTATCAAGAAGGGATAATCTTGGCTAGATTATTAGGAGATACCTCTTTAGCTGACATCATGTCAGAGAAAATGAGAGATGCCATGAAAGAATAGAGCAGGACATACGTGTCCTGTTCTTTTTTTCTAATATGCAGTATATTATGTCCATAAGAAGAACTAAAGAATATAACTTATTTCATTGAGATTTTTGAAAATGACACAGTCTAAAAAAATAGAGTAAAAAGGAGAATTATTATGAAACCTGCTACAAAACGTTTCACAACTTTAACCGCACTCGCTTTAACTTCCGTTCTATTACTTGGTGCATGTGGTAATAACAAGAAGGAAGCTACATTAACATCGAGCTCTAGTAAGGTTAGTCAGAAAGTGAAATCGACAAAACCATCTTCAAAAGAAAAAACGAAGAAGTCTGAGCAAAAGACAAAATCTTCTAGTTCAGAAGAGGTCTCAAAGGCAACCTCTGGAGAAACGGCTTCACAACCATCAGCCGGAAATGTTGCTGGATCTACTCAACAAGAAGTTGCTCCAACAAATCCTAGTGAAGAAACAGCTGGAGTAAATCAAGGAACTCCTACAGAACAACCAGCTGCTTCAGCGGAACAAACACCAGCTACCACAGTGGTTGATGCTACGGCAATGGCTAATGGTGATTTCTCTAGTGTTGCTGGTACCTATCAAAATGACTTAGGGGACACAATTACAGTATCCCCATCCGGTAGTGTAACCCGTGTTGGTGCTGAAAGTGGTTATAGTGATACAAGTAGTCAGCTCTTTAATGGTTTTGCTCAAGATGGCGGTTATGTAGCAGGTTTTGCTCATAATGATGGACCAACCAGTGACCCAATTTTCTTTGATAGTAACGGACAGATTCGTTTCGGTTCTGATGCGATATATGGTCGGATGCATGTTTACAATAAATTAGATTAATGGTATTGTCTCTCAGTACTTAAGAAAAGGAAATCACAAGTAGTAGAAGGAGCACACTTTAAAAATGTCTCAAAAAGAACAAGGAGAAGTAAGAAGTACTAGTGGTACCTTAAAGGGTATCTATCACTATTTGAATTCTCCCAGTCCTCATTTGTTTCCGTTTGTCTTTATTAGTAACGTAACAGATAGCTTTCAGATGTTTCGCGTGTGTAAGAATGGTGAGCCAATTGCCTTTCCTGTACTTCTACCAAATCAGTATAAAATTGTTTACATTAAGGACTTTCAAAATGTTAGCTCCTGCGATGAGATTACAGTGACTGAACATTTAGAAGAATACATCTATGATGAATCAGAGTTAGACTAGATTGATACCTATAGTCAAATCAACTCAGAATGAATTAATTAATCTATTCAGATTTGCTTAATGTGTCAAGGAATTAGATGTAGCAAAAGCCCTCAGGTAGTTCTTGGGGTTTTTCTTAATTATAGTTATTTGAAAGAATTAGATATCAATTTTCTACAAAATAAACTTTAGTAATAATATTGAAATAATTGTAAAAAATATTTCAAAGGGGTATAATAGAAATATGAAAACGGTTCCAATGTTTATCAAACAGCCTAGAAAGTGAGAGTGATCAAAATGAGAAAGGCATATGTTGTTAAGGAACGTCAACGTTACTCAATTCGTAAATATTCTTTTGGAGCTGCATCAGTCTTGATTGGTGCGAGCTTGATGCTTGGTGGACATGCTTTGGCTCAGGAACAAGCCAACAGCACAAGTACCAGCAAGGATTATGAAGTTTTTGTAAATAATTCTGAACCACTTCAAATCGACCAGGCAACTTCAGAAGCTGTTACCGATGTCCTCAATCAACCAGCTTCAAGATCTGAAGCGCCAAGACCTAAGCTTGCTAGCAGTGAGGTTGCCTCTTCTGAAGCTAATAGTGTAGTGGCTAGCGAGGCTGCTTCTTTGGAAGTACCGGCAGAGGTTGCTCATTCTGCATCTGCTGTTGCTACTGTTTCTAGATCAGAAGTGGCTAGCCCACGTTCTGAAGTGTCATCAGTAGCTAGCTCTGAAGTAGCAAGTGAGACTAACCGTTCAGCAACTTCAGAAGTAGCAGAAGTTAGAGGTACTGACCGTGAAGCTGTCGATACTAGTCTTCGTACTGTCTTAACTAATGCTAGTCAGCCAGGTGTGGATGGTCCAGTGACTGCTGATGGTTCTCTTGATATCCCATCAAACGGCACCTATTATTTCCGTCGCACTACTGAAATTCGTACAGCTCCAGTCATGGATATCAAACCTACTTTCGTCTTTAGTGCAGGTGACCATGTTATTTATGATAAGGTCTTGAAGAGAGATAATCACCAATGGATTTCTTACATTGGTTACGACTATGAACGCTACTATGCTGATATCGCAGCTTTGAAGGCCGAAAATACTAGTAGCAACACTGAGGCGACTAGAGATGAAACCATCCCTGAACGTGGTACTTATTATTTCACTAAACCTGCAGATGTGAAGAACCAACCTAGCTTGACTGCTAAAACTGAGTTCAATTTTGATCCTGGTATGTCAGTCAACTACGATAGATCTTTGCTTGCTGACAACCACCGTTGGATTTCTTATACTTCGTACAGTGGTACTCGTCGTTATGTCGACCTAGGTGCTGTTGCAGAGGCTGTAGCTAAACCAAGAGGCGACATTTCTATTGAAAGTCATAACAATGGTGACTTTAGCGTGGTTATCAGTAATGTTTCAGATCAAAATGGTGTCCTTGGGGTATCTGTTCCAATCTGGTCTGAAAAGAATGGTCAAGATGATATCATCTGGTACAATGCGACTCGTCTTAACAATGGTAACTACAAGGTTAACGTTAGTCTAATTGACCACAAGAATGAACGTGGCCTCTACAATGTTCATCTTTACTATGTTGAAACTAATGGTAAATTAGTTGGTGTGGGTGGTACAACTTACACAGTTCCTGCCAAAGTTGAAGAAACTCATACAACTACTAGCTATAGCCTTCCTGATGCAGGAACTTACACCTTCAAAGAACGTTCTAGCATCAAGGCAGAACCTCGTGTGGCAAGTCCAGAGTTGGCCTACTACGATGCTGGCATGTCAGTCAACTACGACAAGATTGTCAGTGGTGATGGTTACCAATGGCTTTCTTACCTCAGCTACAATGGCAACCGCCGTTATGTAGCCGTGTCTAAACTTGCTCAACAAGAAAGCAAACCAAGTGGTACTATCAATATTGAAAATCTCTCTAACCTCGGTTTCGATGTTCATATCACTAATGTTTCTGGTGGAGATAAAGCTATCCAAGGCGTAAGAGTTCCAGTATGGACAGCTAAGGACGGCCAAGATGATCTTGTATGGCACCAAGCTGACAGACAAAGTGATGGTAGCTACAAGGTTCGCATCAATGTTAGTGATCATAAGGCTGAAGCAGGCGAATACATTGTCCATCTCTACTATGTTCAAGACGGTAAGATGGTAGGTATCGGAGGCACTAGCACAACTGTTCCAGTTCAAAATGCAACCCGCCACAATCTTCCAGCTTCAGGTTCATACACCTTTACTGCTCGTTCTGGCATTAAGAATCAACCTTTGGTAGCCAACCCTGATGTTAGCTACTATGATTCAGGTATGTCAGTTAACTATGACAAGGTTGTCAATAATGACGGCTATACATGGCTTTCTTATCTCAGCTATTCAGGACATCGTTTCTATGTGGCTATCGCACCAACAAGTGTGACTAAACCAGTAGAACAACCAGTTCAACCAAGTACACCATCTTCTGGTACCTATACTTTCAAGGAACGCTCTAGCATTAAAGCAGAACCAAGTGTCGCAAGTCCAGAGTTGGCCTACTATGATGCTGGTATGTCCGTTAACTATGACAGATTGGTGACTGCAGATGGTCATACATGGCTCTCTTATGTTAGCCATGGAGGCAACCGCCGTTACATTGCTATTGATGGTAAGGCAACAGCAGTTGCTCAACCAGCAAGCCCAAGCCTAGCAGCAACTGGCACCTATACCTTTACCAAACCTAGCTCTATCAAGGCACAACCAAGTGTTGCTAGCCCAGAGTTAGCCTACTATGATAAAGGCATGTCCGTTCGCTATGACAAGGTCCTTACAGCTGATGGCCACACCTGGTTGTCTTATGTAACCTATAGCGGTGCAAGACGCTATGTAGATATTTCTTAAGAGTTGTAACATCACTCTCTTTTGAGGGTGGTGTTTTTTGGTTTCAAGAGTTGAATAAATATATTGTTCAATATGTTTTGAAAATATTTGCCGTAAATTAGCGAAAGTTGTAGAATCAAGATGAAAGTATGGGATTCGTTCTATAAGTAGCTAATTCATCAAGTTATTGAAAGGAAATGTTATAAAACGGAGGTATTGAGCATGTTAGATATTTTTGTTTTAGAAGAAGATTATTTTCAACAAGCTCGTCTTGAGGATGCCATCCACAAGTCTAAACAAATATATATTTTAAGAATTGGGAAGGTCAATTTATACGATAAACCCAATCAATTATTAGAGCGTATTACGGAAAGGGGCTCGCATTTACTCTTTTTTCTAGATATTGGATCTGATAGTGATATCGAAGGGGGAATATTGGTTGCTCAACAGATTCGTGAGCGAGATCCTTATGCTAGTATTGTTTTCATCACAGCACATCCCGAACTCCTACCTTCAACCTTTCAGTATCGCTTAGCTGCACTTGATTTTATTGATAAGAATTTGCCTGATAATGAATATGAAGATAGGATTATTTCTGATATTGGATTAGCACTTTCTAAAAATGGTCTTAGCCAAATAGAGTGTGCTTTTACGGTAGATACAAAGAATGCAACTATACAAGTTCCTTTTCATAAGATTCTTTATTTTGAAACATCTCCAACAGTTCATAAGGTGATTCTTCATACAACGGAAGAGCAGATCGAGTTCTATGGTCAATTGTCAGAAATTGTGAAACAAGATTGCAGACTATATAAATGCCATAAATCATTTGTTGTAAATCCCGAAAACATTGTGAGATTGGACAAAGAGTTAGGTATTATTTATTTTGAAAACGGAGAGTCATGCTTGGTTTCAAAAGCTAAACAAAAAGAGATTGTAGCTAAGATGCTTGTTCCAAAAACCATAGCAGTTTGATGTATATAGTATTTTTATTTTAAATGTTATTTTCTGATTATGACGAAAAAACGGCCGTTTATGACTTCAATGAAAAATTTAGCTGTCTATATATTATAATAACCTAGTAAATTATCAGAAAAGGAACATCAATCATGAAAAATACAAGTAAACTCATTGGTTTAGTATTAGCCCTTATCGTAGTTATCCTCGCTGTCTTCTTAGTGACTAAGTTTAATAGTCATGAGTCGGCGC
>NZ_LSIZ01000152.1:0-4643 GCF_001556505.1 Streptococcus sp. CCH8-H5
TCCAAAAAGAACGCGACAAACAAGAAGATTACCAAGCTAAATACGATGCGACAGTAGTGCGTATTGAAGAAATGAAGAAATTGGTTAAATAAACATTGAAAGATAAACCTAAATATTATGATTTAGGTTTATCTTTCACTAATTTTTGATAGCGCTTACTTTTGAAAAAAGGAGTAATATTTATGAGAATTGATAAAATTACTATCGAGGGATATAGACGCTTTAATAAGAGTACGATAAATTTAAAACATGGAAATTTTGCCATTTTAGCAGGAGCTAACAATAGTGGAAAAACCTCGCTGATTCAGTTGCTAGATATTATTTTTAATAATAAATCAAGTAAGTCAGTGAGTTTTAAAGATTTTTCTATCGCATTAAAGTCCTTGTTGGATAACAAAATCAAGGAATTAGATTTTTCCTCAGGTGGTAATAATGAGAAGTTCAAGGAATTTATAGGTTATATTAATGAACACATAAAAATAAAAGTTCAATTTGAATTGTCATATGACTGGGAAGAATCCATTGGTTTATTTGCAAACTACCTAATGGATCTTGATGATGAGATGCAGAATTTTTATTTTGAATACAATTATAAACTCAATACAGAGGTAATTAAAGAAGAATTTGTTAAACAAGATATCAAATCAGCTACAATGCTTCAAGAAATCATAGAACAAAACACAGAAAGTATTTATTTTTATGCTGATAAGGATTTCAAGAATAAGAAAATTATTGAATATAAAGATTTTAAGAAATTATTCCATTTTGAATATATATCTGCTGACAGAGAACTAGATGATGAAAATCTTAAAAATAAAAAGATAACTACATCAATTATTTCATCATCTGATCCTACTAACAGTGATTCTGTATGGGATAGTAAATTTGATGAATTAAAAAATAAAATAGCTAACGATTTGGCTGAATCAGAAATTGATTCTAGTTTTCAAAACGAAACACAAAAAATTTTATCTGACTTAAAAGACAGTCTAGATAATGTATCAAAAAATGAAATTGAAGCTTTAGACGCGAAATTTCATTTTAACGAAAAGAATTTATTGAACTTGATTAAGGATAGTTTATTAATCAATTATTCACATAGAACAGATGAGTTTTTATTTAGTTTAACTGAAGAATCCCAAGGTCTTGGAGTTAGTAATTTAATTTATATGAGTCTCCAAATTGATAGATTTAGAAGAACAATTCAACCAAATACTGTTAATTTATTTGTTATTGAAGAACCTGAAGCACATATGCATATACAAATGCAGAAAGTGCTAGTTAGTTATATTGAAACTATTTTTAGTAAACAAAAAAATCTACAAGGAATTATTACAACTCATTCAACTGAAATTGTAAAAAATGTAGATGTAAATGATATAAAAGTCATTCGTTCAGAAAATAATTTTATGAATCGTATAGTTGATTTGCATCAATTTATTGTTAATAATGGAAATAAAACATTTTACGAAACATTTTTTAAATTGAATTTCGCAGATTTAATTTTTTCAGATGCTGTTATCTTTTATGAGGGTGATGCAGAGAGGATGTATTTTGAAAGTTTGATTAATAGGAAACATTCAAAATATATCAACTTAACTCGTCAATATATAAGTTATTGTCAATGTGGCGGAGCTCACGCACATAAATATTTTCCACTATTAAATGAATTGGGAATGAAGGCCTGTGTCTTTACTGACATTGATTACGATAAATATAGGATAAATTTATTTAAAATAGATAAGGATAGGTCTTCTAATACAACTTTAAATTCGATATTCTCTGATAGAGACTGTAATGTTGGCAGTATATATCACCAACAGAAACAAGATAGGAAAGAGAACATCGAAATTTTTACTCAAACAGACATAGATGGGTATGCAAGAACTTTGGAAGAAGCAATTTTATGTAAACTTTTATGTAATTTAGTTCACCATAATACTACTTATATAGATCAAAGAAAGTTCAAATCAAAAATGATTACAGCATTTGTGAATGTAAAAAGAGTCAAAAGAAATATAAAATCAAGAAAATACAATCAAGCAAATAAGAATAGAAATAAAGGTGTATTTATAAAATATGGGAGAGATTTTTGGAAAGATATAAAGATTGAATCAAAATTAGATTTTTCTATCCCGAGAAAAAAAGGATTAGCAATCAGCATAAGAGATGTTGTAAATAGTTTGGACAAAACCGACTTTATGTATTCAATTATCATGAATGGAAAAGAAGTTGACATACTACCTAATTATATCGAGGAGGGATTATCGTGGCTCAACAACAAAATAACTTCTACAAAATAAATGCTCCTGCTGGAAGTGGCAAGACTTACTTTATTAGTAAGACTATTAACGATATTCTTAATAATGAACCATTTGTTAAAATTTTGTGTATTACCTATACTAATAGAGCTTCAGAGGTAATGAAGGATAGAATTATTTCTCCAAATGTTGAAATATCAACTATTCATAGTTTTTTAAACGATTTTTTAAAGCCGTTCTTTAGTAACGATAAAATTATAAATTTTTACTTTGAAATCTATAAAGAAGAGATTAAAACTACACTCGACAACGGTGGGAACTTAGTTGAATGGTATAAGGAAAGATTTTCAGTAGATGGTGATGTTTCTGAAGAAATAATAAAATCAAATTTGAAAATTTATTACAATGAGCGTCAGAGTTCTTTTGTGTTAGATGGTGGTTTGTCTCATGACGATTTATTATATTTTTCATTTAAGTTAATAGAAAGATTTCCTAAAATTGGTTTTAAATTGCGTGAAATGTATAATTACATTTTTATAGATGAAGTTCAAGATACAAGTACGGAAGTTTTGAGATTTTTTTATAATTCGGCTGGGGGCAGTTCAACAAAAGTATATTTTCTTGGGGATAAAATGCAAGAAATTTATAACAAATACGATGGTTCATTTGAAAGTGAATTTAGTGAATTTGATAGTAGCCTCTCTCAAACCTTTACTACAAATTATCGCTCCTCTGAAGAAATAGTTGATCTCTTAAATCATTTATACTTATCTGATTCTAGGGTTACACAGAACTCTAATAAAGGTAAAAAAGGTCAGTTACCTCAATTGGTCTTTACAGATAATATTGAGGGGTTTCTATCTAATACTAGCGAAGTTTACGAGAAGTTTTATAAATTAAGAACGATTAATAGAAAGAGATTCGATAACATTAATAATAGTGGAAAATCTGCTGAAGAAATCTATAAAAAATATCAGGAAATATACCCTAATAGTAGTCGTATTAGTGTAATGGATGTTTTGGTTAACAGTAACTATGATGAGAACCCTGATGAGCTAATGTCTTTTTTAAGTTTGCTGTTTCTAGTATTAAATGAATATCACAATAAAAATTATGGTGAAGTGATTCGTATCTTAAAGAATAGCCAAAAAAACATACCTGGTGATAAATCTATTTCAGTTTTTGATAGCAGCCTTTTAAAAATTGAATTTCATGAGGATAAGGTAAAGCTGCAAGAAAAAATGGATTTCTTTGTTGGGCTATTGAAATCTAAGGAATCTTTAGGAATTGTAATCCAAGAATTGGTAGCTAATAAAGTTATTGGTAATGATTTTTATAAATTTATATTTCTATATGACAAAAACGGAGATTTTCTTTATACTGATTTATTTTGCTCTTCAATTGAATTATTTAAATTGATAGATGAATATAATAGGAACCCTATGGTGTCAACACAACATGGGGTGAAAGGAGAAGGACATAAAAAGATACTATTTGTAGCTGAAAATTCAAGTAATCCAGGTATCAAGATGTATGAATTTCTAAACCTGTTTACATGTTTTTATACTCAAAATAAATTTAATTTTGATAGTTTTCAACAGTTTTATTATGATTTTTATCGTGATATTTTATTACTAGAAGAGAAACTAGAAAAAAAAATAAATAAAATTAAAGCGGAGGATAGAGAACAATACTTTGATGATTTTCAAAATATCTATAACAAGTATTTAGACAATGAATACTTTAAATTTATCTGCTTGAATCAAAATACGCTACAGCTTCGAGAGAAAACTCGTCTCGCAGATATGAAAATTATATTTAATATTAATACGGTTAGGTCCACCTTAACAGCCTACAAATTATTTTATGTTGGTTGTTCCCGAGCTGAAGAAGAATTAATTGTATTGATTGATACAAATCAAATTGATAATATGGAGGAATTTAAGAGTTGTTTCACACAAATTGGTTTTCAGATATAGATATATAAAGTCTGAAAAAATTCCTCTGTGCTGCACCCACACTCACGTGTAGAAGTGAACGCAGTTCCAAGCAAACCAATCATTATCTTGATTAAGATAAGCGACAGCAAACTTGAAGCTTTCATTAATGACAACGTCAACTACATCAAACGCTTCACAAATCCAGAACACTTGGAAATTGCAGAAGATGTCGAAGTACCTGACTTGGTTATGTCAAGCATCATCACAGGTGCAGAAATCTACTTGCCACTCGCAGACCTCCTTAATGTCGAAGAAGAATTGGCTCGTCTTGAAAAAGAATTAGCCAAATGGCAAAAAGAACTGGATATGGTCGGTAAGAAGCTTTCTAACGAACGCTTCGTAGCCAATGCCAAACCAGAAGTCGTCCAAAAAGAACGCGACA
>NZ_LSIZ01000153.1:0-15256 GCF_001556505.1 Streptococcus sp. CCH8-H5
AAATGACATGGTAATTATGAGACAGGAGACGAGCTTGTCTAAGATAATTCCACCAAGAGCTACCCCCACCATGTATCAATAAAATGGGAGGCAAATTTTTATCACCAAACTCATGAAATTTCATATTTGATACCCTCCAAAATGTCTCATATAGACAGTACTATATTTACTTGAAAGTCTATGTTCACCTTTATTATTCTACTATTTACTCTGCTTAGCTCTGTTACAAGTAAGAGAGACAATATCGCAACCTACCTAGTCAAGGCCAAATTCCTTTCTCGCATCAGCTAGAGAAGAGACTTTACCTTGAATAATTTCCTGATGCCCGACTAAAATTTTCTTTTTCAAATCCTCAAAAGCCACTTGATACGTTGCCTCTGGAAAATCACTAGACACATATTTGCTTTGGTTAACCATTATATTTTCCATTTTTCTAAGCGTTCTATTTTGTATATATTTATTGTAACATGAAGAAGAAATATGATTCAGATAAAAATATCAAATGACTTACCATAAAAAGCCCTGTCACCAAGGCTTTTCATTCTACACATTTTCTAGGCCTCACAAGCAGTGATACCGCTTCAACATGTCGTGCTAGTATACTCCTATATTATAGAACGAAAGAGAATTACACACTCAACTCAAACAACTTATAAAACTCACCTCTCCTATCCATCAAGTCACCAAAAGAACCATCTTCAACAATGACGCCACCTTTCATAAAGAGAATTCTATCGTATTTTTTCAAAATGTTCTCATTCAACTTGTGGGTTACTACAAGTGCAGTCAAATCTTGAATATCCAAGATTGAATTTTCAATTTCAGTAGTTACTTGATTATCCAAAGATGAGGTTGCCTCGTCCAATAATAAGATTGGTGTTTTTCGAATCAAGGCACGCGCAATACTAAGTCTTTGTTTTTGTCCTCCAGATAGATTTGAACCATTCTCTCCACATAAAGTTTGTAGACCGGATTCATTTTCTAAAACATAACTTTCTAAACCTGACTGCTGTACAGCTTGATTTATTTCCTCATCAGTAAAGGATTGATTAAGAGTAATATTGGCTCTTAAAGTATCATCAAAGATATAAACATCTTGTTGAACAATCGTCATTAAGTTATAAAGGCTCTCTGCTGAAATAGCTTGTATATCTTGATTATCAATTAAAATATGTCCACTTGTTACATCATAAAAACGCAGTAATAGATTGAGCAAAGTTGATTTCCCACTCCCTGACATTCCTACAATTGCAATTTTTTCCCCTTTTTGAATCTTCAAAGATAAATGATTAAAAATTTTTTCTTCAGTATTAGGGTAAGAAAAGTCTATATTTGAAAAAGAAATAACATCATCGAAATATTCTTTCGTTTCACCAGTCTGAAGTCCAGTTACATCTTTTACCTCAAATGCATTAAGTGTTGCTTGCCCTTCACGAAATTTACTCATTCCCATACCAATTTCATTTAGTGGCATTACTACAAAATTGACTAGTTGAACAATAGCTGTCACACTTCCAATTGTGGTATAGCCATTAAATACTAAATACATCCCTCCACCAAAAGCTACCAAAAAAACAATCATCCCTGAAAGCTGGGAAATAACATTTGCTAAAACATCAAATTTTCCTTTTATAAAATATATCTCATCCAAATTTTCACTTTCATGACTATAATCCTCAAAGATAGCATCTTTCACATTAAAACTATTAATAACCAGAAATCCTGCTAAAATATCTTTAACCTTAGCTAAATACTTCTGATCTGCAATCATAGCACTATTTTGTAAAGAGGCTGATTTTTGCCCAATAAATCCTGATATCATCATCGGAATAATGCTAGCAATGATTACTAATAAGGTCAAAAACCAATTACCTATAAACATAGCTAGGAGTGAAAAAATCATTAAGGAAAGATTTTTTGAAATATTAAAATACTGGTGAAGATAATCTTGCTCAATTTTCTTCATATTTTCGGTTAATACAGAAATAAACTTCCCTGATTTTTCTTTAGAAAAGTCTCTATAATCGCTATCTAAAATAGATTGGAACACCTTGTTTTTGTATCTTGACATGATTTGCCTAACAAGTTTATTTCTCAATCGAAGAGATATAAAGTTCAGTCCTGCATAGATGAAAATAACACTAGCTCCTACTAGTACCGCTTGAGTTAAGGCATCTTCATTTTGGGACATACCACTATCAATAATACATTTAATAGAATAAGCAAAAGCAATATTAGTTAAAGGGACCAGTATATTAAATATCATGAAAGCATAAAAAGCCTTCTGATGATTCTTTATCAATTGTTTCATCCTTAATCTACCTCATAATTCTTAATTTCATTTAGAAAATGAGACATAAAATATTCTTCTAAGTTAATATTCTCTCTCCTAATCTCTTTCATAGAGACCTGTTCTACAATTTCTCCATTTTTGATAAAACCAATTTTATCTGCTATCTGTGAAATTTCCGATAATATATGACTCGATATTAGTATTGTAATTCCATGCTCCTTAGAAAGCGACAACAAAAGATTTCGAATTTCTTGAATTCCTATTGGATCTAAACCATTGATTGGCTCATCTAAAATCAACAATTTAGGTTTTGTTAGAAAAGCACGAGCTAAACCAAGTCTTTGCCTCATTCCTAACGAAAAATCTTTTACTTTTTTAGTCGTATTTTTTAATCCGACCATTCTTAAGGCTCTTATTATATCTGATTCAATAATATTTTTTCCCATATACTGAGCGTGAATTTCCAAGATTTCTTTTGCAGTGCAATTATCATAAAAAATTGGTGATTCAATAATACTTCCAATCTGACTTAGGATTTCTTCTCTGTGTTCTTGTAGATTTTTCCCAAAAATTTCAATACTACCTGATGTAATCGTTGATAGAGTTAACATACATTTCACTAACGTTGTTTTTCCAGCACCATTCGGTCCTAAAAAACCATAGATTTCTCCTTCAGCAATTTGAAGATTGATACCACTTAAAATTTCTTCTTTATCAATTGTTTTAAAAACTTCTTTTATTTCAACAATATTTCTCATTTCTATCTCTCTTTCTATATCCAGTTTTAAATGCAAGAATTTTTCTCCCAGAGCATAAATACTAATTTATACAGTCTCTTTTTTTATAGAAATCATTAAGGAATTATCACTTCCTTCAATTAAACTTAGGTATGCTACTTGATACTAATATCTTGTCTTGAAATATTAGAAATTGAAAATGAAGTAATCATTAAACTTATGAAACTTGCAAATATCAAAAAGAATAAGTCATCAGCAATATTATTAGATAGACTTCCTGGACTTACATTCGAAAGTAATGCTGCTAAACCAAGTCCTGTAAGCATTGTGATAGCTGTTGAATGCTTAATCATACCTAAAACAAAAGGTAGTATTCCGATTAATACTGTTCCAACCGCAATTCCAGCTAATTTAATCATTTGATTAGCTATTGGGATATAATTTGATTCGGTCAAAACTGCTACTAATTTAATTAATAATTGAATAACTAAATGTGCAGTAAAATGAGCAATAAATGATATCAGAATTACTGTAAGCACTTTTCCCCATAGTAACTTTAATTTAGAAACAGGGTAGGAAAATAGTTGAAAAATTGTTCTTCGTTTGAATTCATCAATAATAATCGTAGATAATAAATAAGATTCGAAAATCAAAAATGCTGCTTTTGTAAATAAAGATGAAAACAATGAAGCTACAATTGCCCAACCTTCCCATTTACCAGTAATTCTAATAACATTAGAATCCTGTCCAGTGAATTCTCCTAGTTTATTGTCAGTACCTAAACCCATAATAATGATTGTTGTAATACCTAACACTATAAATATAGTACACAACCAGGCTAAAAATAATTTAGATTTAGAAACTTTATTTAATTCAATTTTAATAAGTGACAACATAAATTCTTTCCTCCAAAGCGTAAATAAAGAATAAACTATTCAGACTAATCTCGACAAATATTTAAAAATAAGCTTATTCTTCAGACAATGTTACTATACATACTATTGGTATGTATATACTAAAAACAAACATACCTTCGGTATGTATAATAGATTTTTAATAACACACTTAAAGTATGTTATTTTTTAATTATAAATTATGTAAGATAATTTATTCAATTGATAATACATAAATAGAAATGAGTATTAACAAGAATCTCATGCGATGACTTAATTACTATTTTTTTAAGTGATCGAATAAGTTGAAAATCACCTCCATCATTTCATCAGAAATTAACTGTACCCCTAGACCTTCAAAAGTAAGTTTAATGAAATTCATTTTGCTTTTTAATTCTACTAATGAAAAAACGGAAATTTGAAAACCAATCCAAATATTTAGAGTTAAAACAATTAAATCTGCTAGCTCTTCTGGATATTCTGTTTTAATAGACCCATCTTCAACTCCTTCGTAAACTTTTTCTCTAATTTCGGGTAAAAAATCAGAAAATAGACCTAGATACTGCTCCCCTAACAAACGTGGACTTCTTAGCATGATTGAGGCAGAGTATACGAGCCTTTGGTGTTCAAAATTAGAGAAAGAGTCCATCAAAGAATTTTGTATCTTTTCTAATCCAGTATTTCCTCTCCAATTATAATTTAAAATTTCTTGATTATTTTCGCTAATGATTGTTTGCAGTATATCATATTTAGACTCAAAATGATGATAGATAACACCTTTTGTTAATCCACCTAAGCCATCTATGATATCTTGTATTGACGTATTATCAAATCCTTTTTCTAAAAATAAATTTTTTGAGACCTCTAGTATTTTTTTTCTAGTTTCATGTGAGTTTCTATTCCTTGCCATTTTAGTCCCTTTCTATCATACCAATGGTATGTAATTCTATTGTAGTGGAAGTAACTATTAATGTCAAGTTCTTTATTGGAATATGCAAAAAAAGCCTTACAATCAAGGCTTTTCATATTCCCTTTCGTTACAAGGTTTTTACGCTTTTACAAGTAATCCTACACACTCCACGTGTGCTGAGAGCTTTCTTCTATACTAATAGACGAAAGGGTGTGAAAATGATTTTTAAATGATACTGTGGAACGGAACAGTAGCCCTAGTATTGACTACTGTCGTTTCTATTCATATTGGCTATTCTAGGACTGAGATGAAAAAATCTATAAATGCTCAGAATAAAATTGAACCCGCAAATCTCCCCAAAACAATGGTGAGTCATGTACTTGTATTATTCCGAAAAAATACACCTCTGGTGCAGTGAGACAAATTGGTGTATCTTATAGTGGCTTCGTAGATGAAAGCTATACTCTACTATCACTCTTTGATGATGTAGAACAAATTGAAAAAGATAATAGACTTCAGACAGCTATTGATGTTGTCAGAGAACAGTTTGGTTTTTTAGCCATACAAAAAGGAACCGTCCTAACTGAAGGTTCCAGAAATATTGAACGCAGTAAACTTATCGGTGGTCATTCCGCGGGTGGATTGGAGGGATTAAAATGAAACAAGAAAAAAATACAGTACAATTTTCAGAAATCCGTAGCAAAGGATGTAATGATATTGAAATGCTTGAAAGATTTTTACATGGAATCGTTGAAACAGCAACTTCAAAACTTCGTCAGAGAAAACTCAAAACAACTGAAATATCGATACGACTAGTACATGCTAAATCTGAAAACCGATTACCATTGGAATTTACATTTAGCATTAAGCCAACAAGCTCATCTGTGATAATCTATACTGAGGTAATCAATCGCTTTAAAGAATGTTACACAGGTGGGGGAATTCAAGGTTTTACGATTCAATTTGATAAAAATACCCTTGCCTCTGCATAGGAAGGATTTGATATGATTGACCGTTCATATTTACCATTTCAATCAGCAAGAGAGTACCAGGATACAAAGATGCAAAAATGGATGGGCTTTTTCCTATCTGAACATGCATCAGCACTCTCTGATGATACAAACAAAGTAACGTACATGTCTGACTTATCACTAGAGAAGAAATTATTACTCCTCAGTCAAGTATACGCCGGGCAGCTACGCACACGCATTCAAGTGATTGAAAAAAACAAGCGTGTTTCCTACACTGGAACAATACCAAGTCTGACCAAAGATTTCATTTTGATAAAAACTACAACAGGTCACATCAATTTGAAATTAAAAGACATTATTAGTATTGAACTTGTCGAGGAGGTGCTCTATGAATCAGCTTGAGTTTCAGCGTAATCACCTACAAATGGACTATTATAGCGAGAGCTACCAAGATTTTGAACGTGACTTCTACCGCTACTCTAACATGAATATTCCATTGACCTTCCTAACTGATGATATCCTAAAAACAATGGCGACTTCACGTAAGAATTACTTTGTCCTCAATAAGGAAAAGTCCAGAGATAACCGCGATCACTTCTTCATATTTGAAGTAAGTACCGTAGATGAGAATCCGCTAATCTATCATTATACATATAAGAAAACTACAATATATTTAGCAGAAAAATAGGAGCAGTTCAATTGACTGTTCCTATTTTTAATATTCATAAAATCTAAAGTCTTTATACTCTTTAACAATGGAGTCGCCAACCAGAACAGACTATACTGACCAGCGACTACCTTAAATTTAATGTTTCAGATTTATTTTCTTATCTCTAATTTCATAAACTACATCTGCTACATTTTCGAGTAATCGTTTATCGTGGGTGATAAACACGATAGTTCCGGTGTACTCCTTCATTAGTATTTCCAAAGCCTCTAAACTTGGTATGTCAAGGAAGTTACTGGGTTCATCCATTATTAGGATGTTATATCTACCCATGAGCATTTTAGCAAGCAACAATTTTATAATTTCTCCACCGCTTAAAACAGATAAACTTTTTCCAATATCGTTCTGTTTGAACCCCATAGATGCTAGCACTGAACGAATTTCTGATATATTGTAGTCACAATCCTTCTGCATAAACTCCATAACATTCTGATTACTGTTGTACTTGTAACCATTCTGTGCAAAGTAACCTATTTTTGCCTTAGGCGAAATAGAAATTCCTTCTTCATGGTTTAAGATCATTTGGATTAAAGTTGTTTTTCCGATTCCATTACCACCAGTTAACGCCACTTTTGCTCCTAACGGAATTTGAAAAGATGCATTTTCAAACAGAGCCTTATCCCCAAATACTTTATTAATTTCTGCACCGACTATAGGGTATGGATTATGGAGCTCCAATGCTTTACTTTGCCTGAAACGAATTCTGCGAATGCCTTCCGGAGCTTCTACTTTTCCTAAGGCCGCAATCCTGTGCTCTAGGGTTTTAGCAGCATTATACATCTTTTTTTCCTTACTTCCTATTGATTTTTGATGAGCTAAACGCCCTCCGTCTTCAGTACTTTTTTTCTTTGAAGAACCTTTTGCCTTCTGTTCTATTTTACGAGCCTGTTTTCGCTTTTCCTCCGCAGCCCTTTCCAATCGGGCACGTTCCGCAATAAATTGTTCGTATTCTGCAGCTTGGCTCTTACGTTCTTCCTCTTTCTGACGAAGATAATCAGAATAGTTTCCCCAATACTCAGTGATTTTGCCATCTTTCAGTTCCCATATTTTATCTACTATTTCATCAAGAAAATAGCGGTCATGGCTAATAACTAACAGTGCACCTGTAAAATATTTTAGCTGTCCTATTAGAAAATCAATTCCTTCACGGTCTAAATGGCTCGTAGGTTCATCCGCTAAAATACCATGAACCTGTGCCGATAAGGCCTGTGCTATTTTAAGCCTTGTTTCTTCACCACCGCTCATAGTCTGTATATTTAATTGCTCAACACCTAGCTTGCCTACAAGTGCAAAATCTTTTTCCTCCTGCAGAGTTACTTCGTCCAACTGGGGAATATAGGCAAGTTCACCCAGACGATTCATTTTACATCCTGGGGGAGTTAATTCTCCTAAAAGTACCCTGAGTAAAGTGCTTTTTCCAGCACCATTTGCTCCTACTAAACCAATACGGTCATAATCATATACTTCTAATTCATTTATATCTAAAACATCGCGTCCTTTGAATTCCACACGAATGTCTTTTGCTTTTAATATTAATTCCATAACATTTCCTCCTGTCTATAATCGCATGCTTTCATTTGCTTGTATGCAGGGAAAACCCTGCGATTTTAGCAGGAAGAGTTACATGAAAATAAGATACATAAATATTCCTCCAATATTGTTTATTTTAAATCTAATTTTCTAACCTCAGTTATCATTTGGCAAACTATAGCAATGCCAATAATTAAAATACCTGATAGTAAAAACCAATGATTTACACCGATTTTATCAGCAAAGAATCCAGAAAGAATTAACCCAATTGGCATAGCAAGTGACATGATACTTCCGATCAAAGAAAATACACGTCCTAAATATTCAGGCTTAATTTTCTCCTGAAAAAGAGCTGTTTGCACACCGCTATAAAATGGCACCGAAAGCCCCATTATTGCACAGCAAACTACGAATATTACAAATCCATTTGGAGGAAGTATTCCCGAAACGGCTAAACTGGTCCCCATTATAAAAAATGAACTTGTTATTAGTAATACATGCTTTTCGAAGCCCCCTAATCTTCCTAATAATAAGCCTCCTGCTAGCATCCCAAATGCAAAGGAAATTTCCGTAATAGAAATATGCACAGGCGTTCCATTAAAGTGTTCCATGCTTATTAAAGGAAATAGTGCATTGATTGGCATATAAACAAAAGTATATAGTGTTCCTAAGAGTAATAAGGCAAACAATCCTTTGTTTTGTCTCAGAACCACAACTCCTTCTTTCATCTCCCTTATGAAATTTGGTTCTAAACTTTGCACTTGATTACCCAGCTTAGGTATACGTACAATTGCTACCGTAATAGATGCAATCACAGCACCCAATACGTCGATGGCAATAATAGCATTTAAATCCCAAACGGAGTATAAGAGTGCTGCAACTGCCGGACTAACAATATAGCTTATAGACTGCAAAGACTGACTATAGCCTGCGCATTTCGTTAGCTGTTCTTCTGGTACTAAAAGTGGTGTAACCGCATTGAGTGCTGGGGTATGAAAAGCTGTTCCAATGCTACGGATAAACAATACTATCATAATCATCCAGACAGGTAGCTCCATACAGAATGCAACAATAGCAAGCACTGCACCAGCTGCTGCGATAATTAAATCGGCACCAATCATTATCTTCTTCCTATCATGACGATCCACTAGCACACCAATGGCAGGTCCCAAAATCGCATAGGGTAAAAAACCTACTAATGAAGCCATAGACAAGACCATCGCAGATCCTGTTTTTTCTGTAAGGTAAAAAATAATCGCCATTTGCAGGATGGCACTAGTGATTAATGATACTGCTTGCCCTGCCCATATTGCATAAAATTTTCGTTTCCAATTGTTGTATTTTTCCATTTATATTATCTCCTGCATATTATTTTGCTTGAATTTCTATTTTGAATAGCATTCTAGGCAATAAAAAATGCAGGCCAAACCCCACAATGTGGCTTTTGGTCTGCATACATACAATTTGGAAACATTCATATTAAAGACATAGTTAAATAAAGGTATAGTTAAATAACCAATATCCTCACCGTAACTAATGAATGCTCAATATCGTATAAATAAGCACAACAAAAAAGCCTATCATCGGGTATAGATTCTGCTTTTTTTATTGCCAGCTTATCTTAAACGCATTGAGGCTGTCATAGTTTCGGTTCCTCCTACATCTTTGTTTATATCAATTTATAGTATAACACAACAAGATGATATGTTCAATATAAAAGTTATGGAATGAGACTCATACTTCCAATTCGATGCCAGATTTAAAGGATATGACGAAGTTTTCTTCATAGACTGTAACGCTCTGGATTATCTTCCTTAGTAGCAAGCGATTAGCTTTCACAAAATCTTCTGTTTGTAGTTTTAAAAATTCATCAGGATTTTCTAACTCAACCTCAAAATATTTCATTTTACATTCCCTCATTTCATTTATTGATAAATTGAGTTTGCAAAAAAGAGTGGACAATTTTTGTCTACTCTTAACCTTTAAAATAGTTTTTTTTAATCGATTTGAAGTTGCCTAAATTATTACTTATTCGGTAAAATGAAGTATTGCTTTCAACAGATTTCCTTCAACTACACTTCACTTGATTCAAACAAGGTGGGTACATTTCTATTCCCACAAACTCCTTGTCAATGGAAACAAACACGTACCCACAGGGTAAATGGAAATAGAAACTGATAATTTCTAGCTATCACTTCTACTCATTCCAAAAATTTTCTCACTCTGATACTTACCCACCATAAAGCAAAAAGCCTTGCAATCAAGGCTTTCATTATCCCTTTCGTTCAAAGGTTTCTAAGCTTTTACGAGCAGAGCGACACACTCAGCGGTTCGCTATCTCCGTTCTGTCTGCGTGCTAGCACTTGTCAATCACGGACAGCTATCGCATGGGCGGAAGTAAATGCTAATCTTCGTCGTTTTACTCCTTGACTAGCAAACTTACCGCCTCAACATGTGGAGTTAGTCAACATCTATATTATATAACGAAAGTGATAGAGTTGTTGTTTAAAATTAAACTTTAGAATGAAAATATTTAAAAAAAGTAGATCACTTTTAGAAGTGTCCTACTTGTATTATTTTTATTTAAAAAGGGATAAATCCTTAACAAAAGGGGTGTACTCCCGCGCCTTCGGGAAGGAAAAAAAGAAATGGCGCAAAATCAAGGTTTTATTTTTGAAATTTACCAGAAAATACCCTTAATGAAAGTAACGTAGTTCTTGTTGATGGTCATAGTGTGTTCTATTGATGCACGTTCAACGGTTACTAGATTTAGGTTAAAATCGTTAAAGCCCATATCATAGTTTAAAAAAGCGATTATACAAAAACTTGTATATCGCTCTGTTTGTTCACTTACTTTGACAAAGTGGAGGTATCTATCCTCAAGGTCCTCAATGCATTCCATACTGCCAGTAGCGTTACACCAACATCTGCAAAGATTGCCTCCCACATATTAGAAATTCCCAATCCACTTAGAACCAAGAAAATTAGTTTAACTACAATAGCCAAGGTCATGTTTTGCCGAGCTATTCTGACTGTCTTTTTAGCCAGTCGAATGACTTGAGGAAGTTTTCCAAGGTCATCATCCATCAGTACAACATCTGCTGATTCAATGGCTGCGTCCGAACCTAGCCCTCCCATAGCAATACCAACATCTGCCCTAGCAAGAACCGGTGCATCATTCACTCCATCTCCAACAAAGGCAACAGCCTGCTGAGACTGAGTCAGAATTTCCTCAAATGTACTCACCTTATCCTGAGGCAAGCAATCTCCAAATGCATCATTGAAGGCAAATTGCTGTGCAAATTCATCAACCACTGCCTGACGATCACCTGAAAGGAGAACCGTTTTTTTAATTCCGACCGCCTGTAAATCCTTCAAGGCCTCGATGCTCGTCTCCTTCACTTGGTCTGTGATAAGGAAATAGCCTAAAAAGTGACTGTCCTCTGCCAAATAGAGAACTGTTCCTGTGCTGTCAATAGCTGGATAAGCAATCCCTTGAACTTCCATTAATCTAGCATTCCCAAGATAGAGCTGTCTGCCATCTATCCTACCGGACATGCCCTGCCCTGGTAGCTCGGTAATCTGACTCACCCTATTCTCGTCCACTTCCTGTCCATAGGCTGTTCGAATCGAGTTTGCGATTGGATGATTGGAATAGCTTTCCAAATGGGCAGCGAGGTACAGAATATTATCCTCGATACCTTCTGCGTTGACAACGGTATCTACCGCAAAGATACCTTTTGTAATTGTCCCCGTCTTATCAAATACGACCGTATCCAACTTGGCAAGAGCCTCTAAATAATTTCCACCTTTCACTAAGACACCTAATTTAGATGCTCCCCCTAGCCCGCCAAAGAAACTCATTGGTACCGAAACCGCAAGAGCACAAGGGCAAGAAATGACTAAAAAGGTAAGTGCCCGATAAAGCCAAGTCGACCACTCCCCTAAACCAAGCAAGGGAGGCAGGCTTGCAAGCAGAAAAGCGATTCCGACAACCACTGGTGTATACACACGCGAAAAACGTGTGATCATCCGTTCCGTCTCCGCTTTTTTATTGCTTGCATTTTCAACTAATTCCAAAATTTTGTTGACCGTTGATTGCGAAAAAGTCTTACTCACTTCAATTACCAATGGACTAGTCAAATTGATCACACCACTTGTAATGTCCTCACCAACGCCAATTTCCCTAGGCAGTGATTCTCCTGTCAAGGCTGACGTATCCAGAATAGAACGACCTTCTCTGACCAGACCATCTAGGGGCACCTTCTCCCCAGGCTTAACTAAAATATGGTCCGCAACCCTTACTGTTTCAGGGTCTACTTGAACGGTTTCTCCCCCCTCTAGTCTCCAAGCCTTATCCGACCGAATATCCATCAATCGTGCAATGGACTGACGAGATTGAGAGGTGGCCTTATCTTGGAAATACTCCCCAATCTGATAAAAAAGCATGACGGCTACTGCCTCTGGAAATTCTCCCAAGAGAAAGGCTCCTAAGGTCGCGATACTCATCAAAAAGTTTTCATCAAAAAGATTACCACGTTGAATATTTTGAACCATCTTGATAAGAACCTTATGGCCGATAATGATATATAGGGTCAGATAATAGACCAGACGAATCCAGAAATACTCCTCTGGCAGGAAAAAGCCGAAGGCAAATAGAATCATAACAGCAAGTAGCAGCTCTTTCGCCCAATCTCGTTTTTCTGGAAGTGCCTCTTCCTTTTTCTCACTGATAACTTCGATTCCAGGTTCAATAGCATCCACCAAGTCAATAATTTCCTTATCTATCCCATCTTCGCTTTTTGTTTCCAAAATCAGCTTTTGAGCTATCAGATTGACAGTGGCAGATTCTACCTGCTCCAATTGATTGACAGCACGTTCAATCTTAGCAGCACAATTGCCACAGTCAATTCCTCGAAGTTCATACTCTTTCTTCATGTTTTTCCTCTTTCAAATGTTTCAGTGTCAAAGACAAGACTGCTGCGACATGATCGTCCGCAAGTTCATAATAGGTCATCCTTCCTTTTTTCTCCCCCTTGACCAATTGGCAGTCCCGCAGATAGCGTAGTTGGTGAGAAATAGCAGACTTGGTCATCTGTAACGCAATCGCTAAGTCTCCGACACAAATTGGATTTTGCCGTACTGCTTGTAAAATCCGCAAACGAGTTGGGTCAGAAATCGCCTTAAAAAAATTGGACATATTTAGCAATGTAACGGTATCAAACTCCGTCTCATGGACCCCTTGAATTAAATCTGGATTACAAGCTGTTAAACACTGTGACATATTTTCTATTCCTCCTATACTAAAGTTGTATCAAGTAACATCATGATTAGAAATCCGGCCATAACCCCACCTGTCGCAATATCGGTATTCTTGTGCTCTTGAGCACCTGGCACAAGTTCTTCCACTGCAACATAAATCATGGCTCCCGCCGCAAATAAGAGAGCATAAGGTAGTAGCTGGGTCATAGACATAACAGCATAGGCCCCTAAAACAGCTGCAATCGACTCAACAATCGCTGACATGGCGCCATAGTAGAAAGCTGATTTCCTACTTCGCCCTTCTACCCGTAGTGGCAAGGACAAGGCAGAGCCTTCTCGAATATTTTGGATGCCAATTCCCAAGGCCAATCCAAGGGCACTCATTCACGTAAAGGAAAGTCTAGTTGCGAGATTTGCCACACTAGCAAATGCCACACCAACTGCTAAGCCCTCTGGTATATTATGAAACACTACCGCCAGATAAAGCAGCATGGTCTTTGATAAGGGTCTTTTGGGATTCAAAATCCCTTCCTTATCACTCATCTGATGATTCAAATGTAGGTCGGGAACCAAATAATTAATAAAGCGGATAAATAAGCCCCCGACAATAGAACCAACAGCCGTCGTCAACCAGTAAAATCTGTTCGTAGCTATTGACTGGCTATAGTCCAAAGAAGGGACAAGCAAAGGCCAGACTGCCGCTGCCAAGCCCATCATCATATCCATGAATTTTTGATGAATGGTTTTGACAAAAAAGACCAAACTAGCACCGATAAGGGTACAAAACCAGTTGAATAAGCCAGCTAATAAAGCTTGCATTACTGGTGATAGAGAAGAAAAATTACATCTCATACCTCAATAATCGATGATTCAGTTGAACAACCACTTAACTATTATCATTATAGTTGAACACTCGCTCAATTGTCAAGGAAGAAAGTAAAAAAGCTATGAGAAATCCCCATAACTTTGTAAATTATTGAAGCAATCTCGTGTTCTTAGAGAATATCACAATGCCATAAAAAGCCCAAAGGACTATTTGGAATTATCATATCATATAACGCTTCGACACAATTTAACGATTACTATATTGAGAAACAAACTTTACTCCTCAAGAAAGTTAGATGTTCCCAATGCTATCCGTAAGAGTACTTAAAACCTTGAAACATACTGATTTCAAGGTTTTTATAACGTGTTGAAGATTATGTACTATTTTTGGTTCAGTTTACTATAAATGAATCACTCTTTAAAAATGGTATCACCAAATCAACCCACTCTTGAGGCAGGTAAGCTGATAAATAGCCGTGATTATATCCCTTTACTTCATACAAAATCGTATTTGGATGTAGCTGCTGAAATAATTTCGCCGATACTTTCACACAGTTTAATTCTTTTTCACCATAGATATACAAAACCTGAGCTTTGCTAGCAGAAATCGTATCCTTCAGCTTGTAACGCCCCATATAGTTTTTGTAAATGGTCACCATTGTTTTGACAAGCGTCCTTGGCAGATCCTCCAAATAATAAGCTTTTATTTCCTCTGGATAAGCCAGTTTAGGATAGAGTTTGTTCATCATGCTTAACTGAAGTTTGCAAGAGAATTTATTGAACATCAGTTTACCAAATAGAGACACTAGAAAGATGCTGATTTTAGCTAACCTTGGTTGAGGAATACAGAGGCTTCCATCTATGATGGCCTTCTCAGCAATTTCACTGTCTAAAGACAAAAGCTCCATGGAAATTTGACCACCAAGTGAAACACCACCAATCGCAAACAATTTCCCACCACAGTTTGATTTGATATAGTCTAGAATCTCCAAAGCAGAATCTTCAGTAGAAACATAATCAAGTTTGTATTCTTCACCATGACCATTGAGTGTTGGTAAAATGACATGGTAATTATGAGACAGGAGACGAGCTTGTCTAAGATAATTCC
>NZ_LSIZ01000154.1:0-26635 GCF_001556505.1 Streptococcus sp. CCH8-H5
TTCCTTTTTCTTTGCGGACGCCTATTCATCCTGGCAGAGAGGAAGCAATGAAAACGCAAATGGCTTACTAAGAGAATATTTCCCAAAGAAAACAGATTTAGCCGCTATCTCTGAGGAGGCTTTGAACAAAGCCTTATATGATATCAATCACAGACCGCGAAAATGTTTAGCTTACAGAACTGCTTGTGAAGCTCTAGAGGATGAGTTCGAGTAAATGTTGCACTTATTCTTGCAATTTATCAATAACTAAAAAAGACTTGGAAAGCAACTCACTAAGAGCAACTCCAAGTCTTTTCATTTACTAAAACACTAAACGAATCAGGGCCATAGACACTATACCGACGATTACTGCATAGAGCAGATTTTTGCTCTTAAATGCTACAATTACCGTTGGCACAGTAGCCAGTATTTCCATCCACTTAAACTGTGGCAAGTGACCAATCTTCTCAGTCGTGAGACTAGAGAGAATCAGAGTAAAGAGGATAGAAACTGGTAAGTAGTACAAAAATCGAACAACGATATCTGGTAAACCCTTGTATTTCACTAAAACAAAGGGGAGAACACGGGGCACCCAGCTAACCACAAACCCAAGTAGAATGGCAATGAGAATAAACTTATTGACGACCATCACACATCACCCCCACACTACATCCAACTAAAGTAGCCACTAAAACAGCCAAAGATTCCGACAAGAGGACACTAAAGCTCAGATAAGCCACAGCAATAGATAGTAAAATCAAGAATAGCTTACGTACGCCTTTACCTAACAAAGCATCTATCTGACTACTTAACAAACCTATAAACATGGCAATCAAGGCAAAATCCAAACCAAAAAGCTCAGGATTAGAAATCATAGAACCAATCAAACACCCAACAACTGATGATACAATCCAAACTAGATAGCTGAAAATATTGTTCCCATGCATCCAGTTCGCAGAAATATCTTTATGATGCACATATTCTCCCAACAAGACACCATAACTTTCATCCGTAATCAGACTACCAATTCCCAGCTGATTCCAGAGGCTTGTTTTTGTAAAAATCGTCGTTGCATGTAAACTCATCAACATGTTACGCAAATTAACTAAGAAAACAGTCAAGGTTAACTCACCAAGGCTAGCTCATGCAACTACTAATGCACACATAGCAAACTGAGCCGAGCCACCATAGACCAAGGCACACATGAGGCCAACCTCAAGGGCCGATAGACCAGAAGCCGCCGCTACAACACCAAAGGCTAGGCCAATAGCCACATATCCTAGGGCTGTCGGTACTGCAGCTTTTACACCTAAACGAAAGGCAGACATACTCAATTCCTTTCTAAAGGAACCTCTTACCAGACTAGTAAGAGGTTCTTCTTATTCTTCAAATCCTGCAAAGGCAAGACTTGGTTTTGCATTCAAGTCCAACTCAGCAAAATGTTTCTGATCACATTCAATGGCAGCTGCTAGGGCAATCATGCCAGCATTATCACCACAGAGACGTAAAGGCGGAATAACCACATCTACATCCGTAATTTCTTCAGCCAAACGTTCACGTAAGCCCTGATTAGCTGCTACGCCACCAGCAACAACAAGTGTCTTAACAGGATAACGTTCCAAGGCTTTCTTAGTCTTAGCTAGGAGAATATCCAACACAGCAGCTTGGAAGGAAGCACAAAGGTCCTCTTTGACTAGAACTTCTCCCTTCTGTTCTGCATTGTGATGCAAATTGATGAAAGCTGACTTTAGGCCTGAAAATGAAAACTCCAAGTGGTCTTCCTTAATCATAGCGCGTGGAAAATCATAAACATCTTTCCCTTTATGAGCCAATTCATCAATTTCACGCCCAGCTGGGTAGGTCAAACCCATCACACGCCCGACCTTGTCATAGGCCTCACCAACTGCATCATCACGTGTCTCACCAACAATCTTGTAATTTCCTGGTTCTGACACATAAACCAACTCTGTGTGTCCACCAGACACCAAAAGGGCTAGGAGGGGGTATTCCAACTCTTGCACCTCACGCGCTGCCATAAGATGCCCAGCCATATGATTAACTGGAATCAAAGGCAATCCATGTGCCCAAGCGAAGGCCTTAGCCGCTGCCATCCCGACCAAGAGCGCTCCGACCAAACCAGGACCATAGGTTACTGCTACAGCATCTAGTTGTTCAGCAGTAATACCCGCCTCTGAAAGGGCATCCTTAATGCAAAGAGTCACCACTTCCACATGGTGACGACTAGCCACCTCAGGGACAACACCACCAAAACGTTTATGGCTTTCCACCTGACTGGCAATAATATTACTCAAAAGTTCCTTCTCATTTTTCAAAACGGCAACTGAAGTCTCGTCACACGAGCTCTCCACTGCCAAAATAAATCTATCTGCCATTAGACTTCCTCTCGCCTCATGATAACTGCATCTTCTTGAGGCTCATGATAATAATTTTTCCGAATTCCTAGACTTTCAAAACCAAATTTTTTATAAAGCGCTTGAGCGACTTGATTTGAAGTCCTCACTTCTAGAAATATAGGCTCACTACGATCTTCCAAATGCTTCATCAACTGACTAGCATAACCACGCCCTTGATAAGCTTTTAAAACGGCGATATTGGTCACCTCGAGCTCACCCACCAAATTTTGAAGGGCTAAAAAACCAACAACTTCTTCCTGATCATACACATAGAAATATTCCGTAGTATCTAAAGCCAAGTCTGCTACGACTTGTTCCATCGTCCACGGAGACTTGTCATAAACATCCGACAAAATCTGATAAATCAGTTGGGCTTGCTCTTGGCTACTCAGTCTAGACGCGCTTGATGTAGTTGTCACGGTTAGTCTCCTCATGCGTCTTAAGCCAATTCTCCTCTGCCTCAACCCGCTTCAAGTAATGTGGAACAAAAGCATCCACATCAACAGAAGGCAAGGACAAGCCTAAAAGACCAATTAACTGAGCTGATGGAAGGTTAGACAAGATCGTTGCCTCTGGAAGACTTTCCTTAATCTGATCCACAAAATGAGCTACTTCACCGACAAATGTCACCTTTTCATAAACTTTAGCTTGCTCAAGAACATCTGTAAAGGCAGCATGACGATCAGGAACGATAGCCTGACCATTTTCATAAAAACCAACGTAAACATTATTACGACGGGCATCCATGATAGGAATCACAACACCGTCAACCGAAAGGTTTGTCAGCGCCTGTAGACTTGAAACCCCCACTAAATCAATGTCAAGCGCATAGGCTAACGTCTTAGCTGTTGCGACAGCCACACGAAGCCCGGTGTAGGATCCAGGCCCCTGTGCAACCACAATACGTTCTAAATCAGACGGCTGCCAGCCTGCCTGAGCAACTAAAAAATCAATGGTGGGCATTAGACTAATACTGTGGTTCTTTTTTACTGTGACAGTTGTCTCTGCCACTAGTTTCTCATCTTCCAACAAGGCTACTGATAAAGCAGTGCTAGAAGTATCAAATGCTAATATTTTCATCTTTTTTCCTTGTTTCCTTTTATGCTTTTCTATTATAACACAAGTCACTGTTTCCCAGAAACGAACATTTTCCAACTTTTTCCGCCATTTTCTTTATCTAGCCCTTATCTTATGGTACAATAATAGTAATTGTTAAACGAATCAAGGCTACTAGCTATTACTCATAAAGTGAATATCATAACGTCAAGTAAATCATAGAAAGATTAACTTGACCGGTTTTTTTATAGAATGGCAGAGCCTTTTGGAAAGAAAGGAAAACCATGATTTATAAAGTCTTTTACCAAGAAACTAAAGAGCGTAATCCACGCCGTGAACAGACAAAATCACTCTACCTAGATATCGATGCAGAAACTGAACTTGAGGGACGTATCCAAGCTCGTCAAATCATCGAAAAAAACACTGCCTATAACATCGAATTCATCGAGCTCCTCTCAGAAAAAGCCCTTGAATACGAAAAAGAAACAGGCGTTTTTGAAGTAACGGAGTTCTAAGACCATGGCATCAAAAATCAATCTAAAACCTGAAGAAGTTGGGGTTTATGCGATTGGTGGTTTGGGGGAAATCGGTAAAAACACCTATGGTATTGAATACCAAGATGAGATTATCATCGTCGATGCGGGTATTAAATTCCCCGAAGACGATCTTCTCGGAATCGACTATGTCATCCCAGACTATTCTTACATCGTTGAAAACGTTGATCGTGTAAAGGCACTTGTCATTACCCACGGTCACGAAGACCATATTGGTGGGATTCCCTTCCTTCTTAAACAGGCAAATATCCCAATTTATGCAGGACCGCTTGCTCTTGCTCTTATCAAAGGAAAATTGGAAGAACACGGACTACTTCGTGACGCACAACTCTACGAAATTAATGCTAATACAGAGCTTACTTTCAAAAATATGAGCGTGACCTTCTTCCGCACTACTCACTCAATTCCAGAACCTCTCGGTATTGTCATCCATACACCTCAAGGTAAAATTGTGTGTACCGGTGACTTTAAGTTCGACTTCACCCCAGTAGGTGAACCAGCAGACCTTCACCGTATGGCTGCACTTGGTGAGGAAGGTGTTCTTTGCCTCCTCTCAGACTCAACCAATGCTGAAGTACCAACTTTCACTAATTCCGAGAAGGTTGTTGGCCAATCCATTATGAAAATTATTGAAGGCATCCACGGACGTATTATTTTTGCCTCATTTGCCTCAAACATTTTCCGTCTTCAACAAGCTGCCGAAGCCGCTGTAAAAACTGGCCGTAAGATTGTTGTCTTCGGACGTTCTATGGAAAAAGCCATTGTCAATGGGGTTGAATTAGGTTACATCAAGGTTCCAAAAGGGACTATCATTGATCCTAGTGAAATGAAAAACTACCACGCCAGTGAGATCCTCATCATGTGTACCGGTTCTCAAGGGGAGCCTATGGCGGCCCTTGCACGTATCGCCAATGGGATGCACCGCCAAGTGACACTACAACCTGGTGACACTGTCATCTTCTCATCTAGTCCTATTCCAGGGAACACCACTAGCGTTAACCGTCTGATTAATACCATTCAAGAAGCTGGTGTTGATGTTATCCACGGTAAAATCAACAATATCCATACCTCTGGACACGGTGGTCAACAAGAGCAAAAACTAATGCTTCGTTTGATCAAACCAAAATTCTTCATGCCTGTTCACGGTGAATACCGCATGCAGAAAGTCCACGCAGGTCTTGCTGTTGATTGTGGCGTTCCAAAAGATAATATCTTCATTATGGAAAATGGTGATGTCTTAGCCCTAACAAAAGACTCTGCTCGTCGTGCAGGTCACTTCAATGCCCAAGATATCTATGTTGATGGTAATGGTATTGGGGATATCGGAGCCGCGGTTCTTCGTGACCGTCGTGATCTTTCTGAAGATGGTGTCGTACTTGCCGTAGCTACTGTTGACTTCAAGTCTAAGATGATTCTAGCTGGTCCAGACATCCTCAGTCGTGGCTTCATCTATATGCGTGAATCTGGCGATCTTATCCGCGAAAGCCAACGCATTCTATTCAATGCTATTCGTATCGCTCTTAAGAATAAAGATGCTAGCATCCAATCTGTTAACGGAGCTATCGTCAATGCTTTACGACCATTCCTATATGAAAAAACAGAACGTGAACCAATCATTATTCCAATGATTCTCACACCTGATAAATAAAAAAATGGTAGCCATCTAGCTACCATTTTTTAAGTTTAAATCTAGTCCAATACACAATCCTTCAGTAAGTAAAAAAGCGCTATAAGCGCTTCTTTTCGTTTTATGCACCTGGATAAATGTAAGATACTGAACCTGGTGTTAGTGAATTTTGTGGATCAAACCAACCACGATAGTTATTGATTTGTTGTTGACCTTGATAATTTGACTCCAAGATTTGAATTTGACCATCTTGACCAACTTGTGTTACATAACCAACGTGACCATAACCACCATCAGTCCAACATACAATTGATCCTGTCACAGGTGTTGAACCTACAGCATAACCTTGGCTAGCAGCGCTTCCGGCCCAATCGCCACCATTACCCCACCAGTTACTTGCCCATGGAGCTACTTCCTTAACACCCCATGTACATTGACCAACTGGATAACGATTCCAAGTAGCATCTGAATCAGTAGCTGTTACCTCTGAAGAAGAAACTTCTGTTGTTTCTTCAACTGCCGTAGTAGCTCCTGAAACTTCCAAGCTTCCACCAGGAACAATTGTTGACCAAATAGTCATGCCATTTTCAGCTGCTAATTGATAAGGATCTACACCATATTGACTAGCAATCCCGAAGAATGAATCTCCATTTTGAACTGTATAAGTATCAGCATTAACTGTTTGTGCGACTGTAAGACCGAGCAATAATGCACTTGAGGCTGCTGCCAAAGCAGCTTTTTTTGTAGTTTTCATATTTCCCCCTGAATAAGATTAATATGAAATTAGTTTAACACTCTCATATTTTAATGCGATTAAGGAGGAATAAAGAAATATGACAAAAGAAAACAGCTCAGTTAAAACTACGTAATTTGTCCAAGAACTTAATAAATTTAAAAGAAAAAGAAAACCAGGCATAACCTGATTTTCAAATTTAATTCCTTAATAAATGTCCAAGTAGTTATCAATTTCCCATTGTGAAACAAAGGTAGCATAGCTTGCCCATTCCATACGTTTCGCATCAAGGAAGTTTGTATAGATATGATTACCCAAAGCTTGACGAACCACTTCATCTGTTTCCAATGCTTTAAGGGCGTTACGAAGTGTTGATGGCAAATCAATAATACCTGCTTCTTTACGTTCTTCAGGAGACATTGAGTAAATGTTTGTTTCAACTGGATCTGGAGCATCAATCTTGTTAATAATACCATCAAGACCAGCTTCCAAAAGAACAGCAAGTGCCAAGTATGGGTTTGCCATTGGGTCTACCGAACGCAATTCCAAACGCGTACCCATACCACGAGACGCAGGAACGCGGATCAATGGTGAACGGTTGCTACCTGCCCATGCAATATATACAGGAGCTTCATATCCAGGAACCAAACGTTTGTAAGAGTTAACTGTTGGGTTAATAATTGCAGTATAGTTGTATGCATGTTTCATCAAACCACCAAGGAAGTAGTAAGCGTCTTGAGACAATTGCATACCACGTGGATCCTCTGGATCAAAGAATGCATTTCCTTCTTCAGTGAAGAGAGACATGTTACAGTGCATACCGCTACCAGCAATACCATATTTAGGTTTCGCCATAAATGTCGCATAAAGACCATGTTTGCGAGCGATTGTCTTAACAACCAATTTGAAAATTTGGATATTATCACAAGCCTTCAAAACATCTGTATACTTGAAGTCGATTTCATGTTGACCAACCGCCACTTCATGGTGAGATGCCTCAACATCAAATCCCATTTCTGTCAACACATTAACGATTTCACGACGTGTGTTGTCTGCAAGGTCAGTTGGAGCAAGGTCAAAATAACCACCTTTATCGTTAACTTCAAGCGTAGGATTACCTTGCTCATCTAATTTGAAAAGGAAAAATTCTGGTTCTGGTCCAAGGTTAAATGATTTATAACCAACTTCTTCCATATGACGCAAAGCTTTTTTCAAGTTACCACGAGGGTCACCAGCAAATGGTTCACCCGCAGAAGTATAGATATCACAAATAAGACCAGCTACTGCACCATTTTCATCGCCCCAAGGGAAAACTGTCCACGTATCAAGATCTGGGTAAAGATACATATCAGATTCGTTGATACGAACAAATCCCTCGATTGATGAACCATCAAACATAGCTTTATTTGAAAGTACCTTATCCAACTGTTCATCTGTCGCAGGAATTTCAACGTTCTTCATAACACCAAGGATATCAGAGAACATTAAACGCAAGAAAGTAACATTCTTCTCTTTGACTTCGCGACGAATATCAGCTGCTGTGATTGCCATAATAGGGGTCTCCTTTATAAAAACCAAAAATAAAAGTTCAAAGCGTAATTAGATACGCAAGTTACCAAATTGTTGTGACGGGGTCGTAAAACGGCCTTGCTGAAGGAGTTCATCATGCAAGATACGTCGAACGTCCGCATCTGTTAAAGCCACTTGTTTTTGTTGGGCACGAACTTCACGCTCTTCGTACTCATGTTTAATCGCTGCAATATTGTAACCATCATCCAAAAAATCTTTGATTTCCAATAAACGATCCATATCATTTAATGAGTACATCCGACGATTTCCAGCTGTACGTTCAGGTTGAATTAAACCTTGATCTTCATAGTAACGAATTTGACGAGCGGTTAAATCCGTCAACTTCATAACTGTTCCAATCGGAAAAACAGCTAGAGAACGCCTTAATTCTTTCTCTCTTGCCATGATCATCCTCCTTTCCTAACAATTATATTCTGAATATTTCTACATGTCAACAGTTTATGTCACTTTTTCTTACACAATAAGCAATTACCGAACATTACATTGTATATTCGCTCTAATTTAAGGATTTTATCGAAAAATCATAAAAAATAGAGTCCAATAGAACCCTATCATTCTTATTTTAAATGTTTAAGTAGCCAATCATAATCATAATTGACAAGGATTGCTATAAAGACTCCACAGAAAGTTTCAAAGACTCTAGCAATAACATAAGTAAAGGTATTATCAGGCGGAATAGACAAGGTAATAATCAAAAGTGCAGCCACACCACCAATAACACCAGAAGCATTATTAAAAGACACATTAATGACAATCGTTAACATTGTCAAAATTGGAACCAATAGCAAGGTCACCCAAACTGAATGATGAAACCACATATTCACAAAGTAAAATAATAACGACAAAAGACCTCCAACCGTATTCGCAAAAATACGTGATTTACCAAACTGAATACTTCTATCAAAGTTTTCTCGAAGACTAAAGACTGCTGTCAAACAACCAATCTGAAGCCCTTCCCAACCTAAAGCAGAAAAAAGACCTAAAACAAGAAAGACAGCAAGTCCCGTCTTAAGTGTACGCATACCAAATTTAAATTTTTTCGGTTCAAATTTCAATCCCATTTTACCATTTTAACATGATTATGAACCATTTGGCTACTTATACAGTATGTTACTGCAAAGTTCTAACTAATAATCGCCAATTTTTAGAGAGAAACTTACTTTCCAATAATAGTTTTAGCCTCTATCAAACACTCAATGAGATGACACAAAAAAGAGTTGGTTTCCCAACTCTTATCATTCTAATAGACTTATTTATCAGTAAGTGCAGCCAATCCTGGAAGTTCTTTACCTTCAAGAAGTTCCATAGAAGCACCACCACCAGTAGAGATCCATGAGAATTTATCTGCACGACCAAGGTTGATAGCTGCGGCAGCTGAATCACCACCACCGATGATTGATTTAACGCCTGGTTGTTTTACGATAGCGTCCATCACACCGATTGTACCAGCTTGGAAGTCAGGGTTTTCAAATACACCCATAGGTCCGTTCCATACAACTGTTTTCGCACCAGTCAAGGCTTTATCGAATTCAGCAATTGATTTAGGACCGATATCCAAACCAAGGAAACCTGGGTCTACTGCTTCACCTTCAGTGTCTTTCACTTCAGTGTAGTCAGCAAATGCATTAGCTTCTTTTGAGTCAACTGGCAAGATCAATTTACCGTTTGATTTTTCAAGAAGAGCTTTAGCAACATCAAGTTTATCTTCTTCTACAAGTGAGTTACCGATTTCGATACCTTGTGCTTTGTAGAACGTGTAAGTCATACCACCACCGATAAGAACTTTATCAGCTTTTGCAAGAAGGTTTTCGATAACACCAATCTTATCAGATACTTTAGAACCACCAAGGATAGCTACGAATGGACGTTCTGGAGTTTCAACTGCTTCTTTAATGTAAGCAATTTCGTTTTCAAGAAGGAAGCCAGCAACAGCTTTGTCAACATTTGCTGAGATACCAACGTTAGATGCGTGTGCACGGTGAGCTGTACCGAATGCATCGTTTACGAAGATACCATCTCCAAGTGATGCCCAGTATTTACCAAGTTCAGGATCGTTTTTAGATTCTTTCTTGCCATCAACATCTTCAAAACGAGTGTTTTCAACCAAGAGAACTTGTCCATCTTCAAGAGCATTAACAGCTGCTTCCAATTCTGCACCACGTGTAACGCCTGGGATAAATTTAACGTCTTGACCCAATTTCGCAGCCAAGTCAGCGGCTACAGGAGCAAGTGATTTTCCTTCCTTATCAGCTTCTTCTTTTACACGTCCAAGGTGAGAGAAGAGGATTGCACGTCCGCCTTGTTCAAGAATGTACTTAATAGTTGGAAGAGCAGCAGTGATACGGTTATCGTTAGTGATCACGCCATCTTTTACAGGTACGTTGAAGTCAACACGAACGAGAACTTTTTTCCCTTTCAAGTCAACATCTTTAACAGTCAATTTAGCCATTTGATCAGACTCCTTAATTTTTTAATACGTTTTCATTATATCACAAAATGCATAAAAGAGATAGCAAAATCAGAAGGATTTCTAGCTTATTGCTAGTATAATACATTTATCATATAATCAAAATAGAAAGGTAAAAAAGCTATGAAAAAACAACTAAACAATAGGCAGCAACAAGCTGACTATGATCTAAATGTAATCCTCATTCTTACCCTTGTTCCTCTTCTACTCTTTCTTACTTTTAAACCAACTCTTTTTTCCTACACTAAGCAAACCTCAGTACCACTATGGCTTCGATTAATCTTATTAGCCAGTTGTCAATTTGCCATTGCAGGCTTGGGAACCAGCACTGTTATGCTTTATCGTAAAGAATCTTTCAGATACTTTAGATTAATCACAAAAAATCTAGTTCCTACCCTTTTTCAATCTCTTCTTATAGCCTTACCACTTATCATATTGAAAGTAGTTACTCACCAGATTCATTCCTATCTACCTCTTCAATCAATACAATTAACAAAAGAAGTAATGATACAATCATTTCCTAGTAATATCCTAGCATACCTATTCATCTGTCTTATTTGGGGATTCTGGGAAGGATTTAACTATGTAGTCATCGCTGAAAAGATACGCATACGTTTTCCATCTCCTTACTCTTGGTTAGATAGTGGAGCAATAACTTGTGCGATTTTTTGCCTTCTTATCCATGGAATCATTGGTTTTGATATCTATACCTTATTTGAAGCACTTACCGTTTTTATACTAATTTATGGTATGCTAGCCATTCAAAAACACAATAAAAACTCCTGGGGTTGTGTCATGCTCTTTCTACTTATTTGGAATTCCTTCTAGCTTATTCATAAATCACAATACTACTGAGATTATAACAGCCAATTTATACGCCTGTTTTATTATTTTGAGAAATAAAAAAAAAGAGCCGAAGCTCTTCTTTTTATACAATTGAATTATTTAGCGATTTTCGCGAAGTATTCAAGAGTACGTACAAGTTGTGAAGTGTATGACATTTCGTTGTCGTACCAAGAAACAACTTTAACCAATTGTTTACCATCAACAGTTTGTACTTTAGTTTGAGTTGCATCAAACAATGAACCGTAAGAAATACCTACGATATCTGAAGATACGATTGGATCTTCAGTGTAACCGAATGATTCGTTTGAAGCTGCTTTCATAGCTGCGTTCACTTCATCAACAGTAACGTCTTTTTCAAGAACTGCTACCAATTCAGTAACTGATCCAGTTGGAACTGGAACACGTTGTGCAGCACCGTCAAGTTTACCGTTCAATTCTGGGATAACCAAACCGATAGCTTTAGCAGCACCAGTTGAGTTAGGAACGATGTTTGCAGCACCAGCACGTGCACGACGAAGGTCACCACCACGGTGTGGTCCGTCAAGGATCATTTGGTCACCAGTGTAAGCGTGGATAGTAGTCATCAAACCTTGTTTAACACCGAAGTTATCTTGCAATGCTTTAGCCATTGGAGCCAAGCAGTTTGTAGTACATGAAGCACCTGAGATAACTGTTTCAGTACCGTCAAGGATGTCGTGGTTAGTGTTAAATACGATTGTTTTAACATCGTTTCCACCAGGAGCAGTGATAACAACTTTCTTAGCTCCACCTTCGTGCAAGTGTTTTTCAGCAGCATCTTTCTTAGCAAAGAAACCAGTTGCTTCAAGAACGATTTCTACACCGTCGTTAGCCCAGTCAATTTGTTCTGGGTCACGTTCAGCAGAAACTTTAACGAATTTACCGTTAACTTCAAATCCACCATCTTTAACTTCAACAGTACCGTCGAAACGACCTTGAGTTGTGTCGTATTTCAACAAGTGTGCAAGCATAACTGGATCTGTAAGGTCGTTGATGCGTGTAACTTCAACACCTTCTACGTTTTGGATACGACGGAAAGCAAGACGACCGATACGACCGAAACCGTTAATACCAACTTTAACTACCATTAGTGATTTCCTCCTTATGAAAATCAAATAAATATAATTTTGAGAGCAAGCTCTCCCTATTGTGAAAAGATTAACTTGAGCGCTTTCAATTCAACCTTTCAACAGTCATATTATATAATTTTTTTCAAAAAATTGCAAATAGAAAAGGCACTTACTTTCATAAGTACCTTAACTTTATAAGTTCTAATTAAGCTTCACCAGAATTTTTCTTGATGATTTCTTCTTGAACTGATTTAGGTACATCTTCATAGTGGTCAAATACCATCATGAATGTACCACGTCCTTGAGTTGCAGAACGAAGTGTTGTTGCATAACCGAACATTTCAGCAAGTGGAACATATGCACGAACAATTTGGCTGTTACCATGTGCTTCCATACCATCAACACGTCCACGACGAGCTGTAACGTGACCCATAACATCACCAAGGTTTTCTTCAGGAACAGTGATTGTTACAAGCATCATTGGTTCAAGGATAGTTGGTTGTGCAGTCTTAGCAGCTTCTTTAAGTGCAAGAGACGCAGCAATCTTGAAGGCAGTTTCAGATGAGTCGACATCGTGGTATGAACCATCGTAAAGTTTAGCTTTGATATCAACCATTGGGTATCCAGCAAGGACACCGTTAGCCATAGATTCTTCCAATCCTTTTTCTACTGCAGGGATGAATTCACGTGGAACCACACCACCGACGATAGCATTTTCGAATTCGAAACCTTTACCTTCTTCATTTGGAGTAAATTCAATCCAAACATCACCAAACTGACCTTTACCACCAGATTGACGTTTGAAGAAACCACGTGCTTGTGTAGCTGCACGGAATGTTTCACGGTATGATACTTGTGGAGCACCTACGTTTGCTTCAACTTTGTGTTCACGTTTCAAACGGTCAACAAGGACATCAAGGTGAAGTTCACCCATACCAGAGATAACTGTTTCACCAGTTTCAGGGTTAGTTTCAACACGGAATGTTGGATCTTCTTCAGCAAGTTTTTGAAGACCGATACCCATCTTATCTTGGTCAGCTTTAGTCTTAGGCTCAACCATCAATTGGATAACTGGTTCTGGAACTTCGATTGACTCAAGAATAACTTTAGCTTTTTCATCAGTCAATGAGTCACCAGTTGTAGTATCTTTCAAACCGATAGCAGCAGCGATATCACCGGCATATACTTGTTCAATTTCTTGACGGCTGTTAGCGTGCATTTGAAGGATACGTCCGATACGTTCACGTTTACCTTTAGATGTGTTCATTACGTATGAACCTGATTGAAGGATACCTGAGTAAACACGGATAAATGTCAAACGACCTACAAATGGGTCAGTCATGATCTTGAAGGCAAGAGCTGCAAATGGCTCATCATCAGATGCTGGACGAGTTTCTTCTTCGTCTGTATCTGGGTTGATACCTTTGATTGCAGGGATATCAAGTGGGCTTGGAAGGTAATCGATAACCGCATCAAGCATCAATTGAACACCTTTGTTCTTGAAGGCAGAACCACAAAGAACTGGGAAAAATTCAACATTGATTGTTGCACGACGGATAGCTGCTTTCAATTCCTCGTTAGTGATTTCTTCACCTTCAAGGTATTTCATCATCAAATCTTCGTCAGTTTCAGCAACTGCTTCGATCAATTTTTCACGGTATTCGTTTGCTTGATCAACGTAATCTGCTGGAATATCTTCTTCAAGAATATCTGTACCAAGGTCATTAGTATAGATTTCAGCTTTCATTTTAATCAAGTCAATGATACCACGGAAATCATCTTCAGCACCAATTGGCAATTGGATTGGGTGTGCGTTTGCTTGAAGGCGATCGTGAAGTGTGCTTACTGAGTAAAGGAAGTCTGCACCGATTTTATCCATTTTGTTGGCAAATACGATACGTGGAACACCATACTCAGTTGCTTGACGCCAAACTGTTTCAGTTTGAGGTTCTACACCTGATTGAGAGTCAAGAACGGTTACGGCACCATCCAATACACGGAGTGAACGTTGTACTTCGATTGTGAAGTCCACGTGTCCTGGTGTATCGATGATGTTAACGCGGTGACCATCCCATTGTGCTGTTGTAGCGGCAGATGTGATTGTGATACCACGTTCTTGTTCTTGCTCCATCCAGTCCATTTGTGATGCACCTTCGTGAGTTTCACCGATTTTGTGGATTTTACCAGTGTAGTAAAGGATACGCTCTGTTGTAGTTGTTTTACCGGCATCGACGTGGGCCATGATACCGATATTACGAGTTTTTGCAAGTGAAAATTCGCGTGCCATTAGGTTTATTCTCCTATAAATATTTTAGTTTACTTATTTATTATAACATTATTGTCAAAAAACGGATAGGCAGGACCTACCCGTTTTTTCACTAATATTTAACTGGTTTTCAAATGATATGAATGATATTATTTGAATTCAAAGTCAGCTTATTACAAATCCATAATCTAAGCTTATGAATATATGACTGTAATTCAGCTTGAAACTTATGATTACCAGCGGAAGTGTGCAAAGGCACGGTTTGCTTCAGCCATTTTGTGAGTATCTTCACGTTTCTTAACTGATGCACCAGTGTTGTTTGCAGCATCCATGATTTCTTTTGCAAGACGATCTTTCATAGTGTGTTCACCACGCGCACGTGATGCGTTAACCAACCAACGAAGACCAAGAGTTGTACGACGTTCTGGACGAACTTCAACTGGGACTTGGTAGTTTGAACCACCGACACGACGTGCACGTACTTCAAGTACAGGCATGATGTTGTCCATAGCTGTTTCAAATACTTCAAGAGCATCGTTTCCAGTTGCTTCTTTAATTTGCTCGAAAGCATCGTATACGATTGTTGCAGCAGTACCACGTTTACCGTCAAGCATTACACGGTTGATAAGACGTGTAACGATTTTTGAATTGTACAATGGATCTGCCAATACTTCGCGTTTAGGCGCTCTATTTTTACGACTCATTTTATCTTATCTCCCTTCTTATCCTTTAGGACGTTTAGCACCGTATTTAGAACGGCTTTGTTTACGATCAGCTACACCTGCAGTATCAAGTGCACCACGGACGATGTGGTAACGTACCCCTGGAAGGTCTTTTACACGTCCACCACGGATAAGAACAACGCTGTGTTCTTGGAGGTTGTGTCCGATACCTGGGATGTAAGCAGTAACTTCAATAAGGTTGCTCAAACGTACACGAGCGAATTTACGAAGGGCTGAGTTAGGTTTCTTAGGTGTCATTGTTCCAACACGTGTTGCAACACCACGTTTTTGTGGTGAAGATACGTTAGTTTGAACTTTTTTGTGGCTGTTGTAACCAACGTTCAAAGCTGGTGATTTAGATTTAACAACTTTTGATTGACGTGGTTTACGAACCAATTGGTTAATTGTAGGCATCTACATTCTCCTGTGTTTTTTATTTTTGGTTGATATGGCACTTGGTGACAGCCCATATCTGTGTGTACTTTTGCAACTTATGTCAGCACGTCTCTGTACACTTTTGAGAGACCAAAAGTAAAAAGTACCGTCTAATATAATATCATTTTTCGATGGTTATTGTCAACAGTTTCTTGTTAAAAAGAAAAATTCCTAATCATCAAATTAGGAATAATATCGTGGATTAATTACTTGTCAAAAATATTACCAACTTCAACTTCTACCTTCTGTGCTTTTACATCAATATCAGAAACCGTAAGTAATGATTTATAGTCATGGATATCACGATCACCTTTGGCATTTTCTGCGAATACAGCTACACCTACTAACTCACTATCAAATTCTGAAAGCAAGCTAATCATACCCGTAATGGTACCACCACCTTTAAGAAAATCGTCAACAATAAGGACGCGGCTATTGGGTTTCAAACTACGTTTTGAAAGGAACATCTTTTCAATACGGTCACTTGAACCACTAACGTAGTTTACCGATACAGTTGAACCTTCTGTAATTTTTAAGTCACGACGAACAATAACAAACGGAATGTTTAAGACATCTGCTACTGCATTTGCTAAAGGAACTCCTTTAGTTGCTACAGTCATAACGGCATCAATTTTTTGTCCCTTAAAGGCACTGGCAATGATACGACCAACATTTTTCAAAATAGACGGTGTACTCAATAAATCAGATAGGTAGAGATAACCACCTGGTAAGATACGATCACTCTCTGAAAGACGTTTACAAAGATCTTCAACCAGACTTCTTGCATCTTCATCAGAAATGGTCGGTGTAAACATAACACCGCCAGATGCACCAGTTACTGTTTCGATTTCTCCTATTTGACTTTCCTCAAAAGCTTTTTTAATGATAGCAACATCTTCTGAGATTGAAGACTTAGCAGCTTCATATCGCTCTGCAAAAGTATTGAGACTTGTCAATTGATAGGGATTATTAATTAGGTAGTTTGAAATCACTACCATGCGTTCACTTCGTTTTAATTTCATATGTTACCTATATTTTCTGTACTTTTTAACTATTATACCATAATACAGCAAAAAACGAACATTTTCATATAAAATGCTCGCTTAATTTCGATTTTAATCAAATTTTGGCTTGTAGAAGGAACGATTATCCATAGCAAAGAGACGATTTGTCATTTCTCCTGGTCCTACTAGGTTAAGAGCTGTCGTCATCATCATCATACTGGCATCAAGATTATCAATCATATGAATAATTTCTGCTTCCATAATACGCGGGCGAACTGGGCTACCATACTCCAGTTGTCCGTGGTGGCTGAGAATAACATGACGCAAAACAACGACATCCTCACGCGTATCGTCAATATTAAGTTCCACAAGGACCTTGGTAATTTCTTCATCAATCAAGGCAATATGACCAATTAAGTTCCCACGAACCGTATACTCAGTGTTTTCAGGACCAGTAAGTTCAATAACCTTAGCTAAATCATGAAGCATAATCCCTGCAAAAAGTAGACTCTTATTGAGCTCTGGATAAATATCTCCAATGCTGTCCGCTAGGCGAACCATAGTAGCCGTATGATAGGCTAGTCCACTTTCAAAAGCATGGTGATTTGTTTTAGCAGCTGGAAAAGTGAAAAACTCTTTATTATACTTTCGATAAAGAGCACGAACAACACGCTGCCAAGTTGCTTCCTCAATCTTGAAAATCATTTGCTCTAGGTATTCGCGTACTTCAGTAGGATTTACCGGTGGTTTCTCTTTGAAATCAGCTGGATCATTTGTCTCACCAAATGTAGGCAAGCGTAAGGTTATTTGGTTTACCTGAGGAGTATTATTATAAACTTCTCGACGCCCCTCCATATGCACTACTTTACCTGCGGTAAATTCTTCGACATTATAAGGCTGAGCATCCCACAGGTTTCCTGAAATCTCTCCAGTATCATCCTGAAAAGTAAAGGCAATATAATCCTTTCCTGCTCTTGTCTTACGTACCTCTGCACGCTTAATCAGATAAAAACCTTCAAAATACTCGTCTTTTTTCATTTGATTAATCTTCATGCTTGTCCTCGTTTTCTAATCGTGGTAAATCTAACAAACTTTGTGTCGCACTGTCTTGATAGGTTTCAATTGTATCAAGAGCTCTAACAATTGCCCTACTCCTTGTGTTGAGAAGACTATCGACTGTTTTACTTGCTGTATTCAATTGTCTCTGAGCTTTAGCTAACATATCTCCAAACTTGCTAAATTCTAGTTTGACATTGCCTAAAACCTTACTAATATCATCTGCATTCTTTTGAATATTCAAAGTTCTAAATCCTACGGACAATGAATTCAAGAGTGCTGATAAAGTTGACGGCCCTGCGATAACAATATTCTCCTCGCGACGAAGGGCATCAAAGAAGGCTGGTTGGCGTACTACCTCAGCATAAAGTCCTTCCGTCGGCAAAAATAATATACCAAAATTTGTGGTTTCAGGTGGGTTAAGATACTTCTTGTTAATATCCTTGGCAAATCGCTTAATACTAGTCAAAAGAGACTTACGGTGATTCTCAATTTCCTCTTTATTACCAGACTCATAAGCATCTTCCAGACGATAGTAATCTTCCAAAGGAAACTTAGAATCAATGGGAAGGTAGATATATTCGTCTTTATGGTTTCCTGGCATTTTGATTGCATATTCAACTCGTTCACTTGAACCTGATACCGTAGGAAATTCTCGTTCGTACTGATTAACAGTCAATATGTCTTCAATAATTTGTCCTAATTGAAGCTCTCCCAGAATGCCTCGTGTTTTTGTATTTGAAAGGACCTTGTTAAGACTTCCGACATCCTTGGCTACATTTTTCATTTCCCCTAAGCCCTGGTTAACTGACTCTAACTGTCTTGAAACTGTCTCAAAAGAGGCTTGTAAACGTGTTTGTAGGGTTTGCTCAAGTTTCTCTTCAACTGTCTGACGCATTTGTTCCAAACGTTTCTCATTGGAATCCTGCATATCTTTAACAGCTTTGGTTAAGCTTTGGTTTATTTGCTCAAGACGTTGGTCAGAACGGTCTCGATTATCAGACAAATTTTGATGTAAAACTTCTCGGATATCTGTCAACTGTTGATATAGTTCCATCTGCAATTGGTTCAATTGCTTTGTCGTTTCCAGTTGGTTTGTCTTAGCAAAACTTTCCAATTGGAACGAAATTTGATCTGAAAGATTATCTGCATTTTCTTCCAAACTCTTATTAATCTGTTCTTTTAACTCCATATTTCTCAAGAAAAGAACAATAAGAATCCCAAAGCTTAATAAAGTTAAAAGTGTAAGTAGATAGATCATACTAACTCCTATCTTTAGTCTGGATGACAATCACATATCCATTTGGCACAATCACTTGAATTGGACCATCAACAAATTCATTACTAGAGTAGATTTTCTTTTGAAAATAATTCATACTAGTTAATTCGTATTTTGCTCCCAAAATCGTCAGTTCTCCATCACCTTCATGTAAAAAAGAAACATATGTCATTCCAGGTTCTGGTAACAAGTTATGACTTCCTTCTGGATAATAAGTAATCTTATTTTGCTTATCCTGCAAACAGATATGCCTCATAAAAGGAGCTAATTCAGGATCACTGACCAAAAATATATTTGATAACATATGATCAATTCTGCCACCAAAAGCACCGAAAATAGTTACTTCCGCCTCAGGATATAATTGAAATACAATTTTTAGGGCTAACTCTGTATCCGTGTCATCCTTTTCAGCTGGAGCAATCCTACAATCTTTGGCAGCTGATTGAATCATCTCTAACTCTGACCGCGATACTGAATCAAAGTCTCCGACAGCCAAATCAAGAGGTAAACCTAACTCCAACAAACGTAAGCACGCGCGATCCACCCCAACAAAATAATCAAAATCGGTAGTGAACCACTCTAGCTCACCACCGACAAATAAAGCTATTTTAGGCATCGATAGCATCACGAAGCGTTTGAACTTGCGCTGTCAAATCAGGATTTTTGAAGAGGTAAGAGCCCGCTACAAAAACATTAGCCCCCGCCTTGGCACATGCTGCAATGGTGTTGTTATCTACACCACCATCAACTTCAATATCGAATGAATAGCCACCTTTTTCGCGAAGCTCAACAACACGCTCTACTTTAGACATCATTTCTGGAATGAACGCCTGACCACCAAAACCTGGATTTACAGTCATAATAAGTACTTGATCCACTAAATCAAGTACAGGAGTAAGTGCCTCGACTGGGGTTCCAGGATTAATCACAACACCTGCTTTCATACCAGCAGCTTTGATTTTCTGGAGGGCACCATGGATATGTTTAGTGGCTTCAACATGAATAGTCATGATATCTGCACCAGCTTGTGCATAGGCATCCACATAACGCTCAGGATCAACAACCATAAGGTGGCAATCAAAAACCAACTTGCTATGTTTACGCATGCTAGCGACCACATCTGCTCCCCAACTGATATTAGGGACAAATTGACCATCCATAATATCAATGTGAACATATTCCGCACCTGATGCATCAATACGAGCTAGTTCTGAAGCAAAATTAGCGTAATCAGCAGCTAGGATAGACGGAGCAATTTTATAAGACATGAGAGACCTACTTTCTTTTTACAGTTTTTTTATATGTTTCACGACGGTTTTCAATTTCACTTAAAAATTGAAGGTAATTATCATAACGGACTTGCCATATTTGGCCATCTTCAACCTCATCCTTAACAGCACAAGAAGGCTCATGGGTATGAGTACAAGAACGGAATTTACAGCCATGACTAGCTTGACGGATTTCTGGAAAAGCTTCACTCAAGTCCTCTGCATTATCCACTTCATAATCTAGCGAAGAGAATCCTGGTGTGTCAGCAATCTTCCCTCCATGAACATCATAAAGACTTACAGCCCTTGTAGTATGACGCCCACGACCTAAACTGTCTGAAATCTCACCTGTTTCTAAATGTAACTGTGGGGCAATACGGTTCAACAAGGTTGATTTTCCAACACCTGTCTGTCCCATAAAGACTGTTATTTTAGCAGTCAAGAGCGGCAATAGTTCTTCCAAACTGAAGATAAAATCAAAACCAATTTTTTGATACTGTTTTTGAATGGCTTTCATTTCTGAATCATCTTCAACCAAATCCATCTTAGAAATATAAATTACAGGTTTTATATTTTTATGCTCTAGTAAAACCAAGAAACGGTCCAGAAGATTACTATTGAAATCCGGTTCCTTAGCAGACATAATGACCACAGCCTGATCTATATTGACAATGGGTGGGCGCACTAAGCTATTGATTCGTTGACCAATTTTAAGGATATAGCCTTCTGAATTTTCCTCTGCTGAAAATTCGACAAAATCCCCAACGTAAGGTGTTTGTCCTTTTTTTCTAAAATTTCCTCGCGCACGCGTCTGGTATACAACACCATCATGCTCTACATAATAGAAACCTGCCAGTGCTTTGATAATTCTTCCTTGCAAGTGAACTCCTCAATCGTTTAATAGCCCTATTATACCACAAAACAACACGCTTTTCTGATCCAAAACAAACCACATTTCCATTTCCTTAAGCTCCTTGCATTTTTAGTAATTTGCAGTATAATAATCCTATCACTGCGGAGGTGGTGGAATGGCAGACACGCATGCTTCAGGCGCATGTGCTTTTTCAAGCGTGAGGGTTCAAATCCCTTTCTCCGCATAGCTAAAAATCCCACTGAAATTCAGTGGGATTTTTGAATTATAGACCTGCTTCACTCAAAGCATCTGATAAGTGTGCAAAATCAGAAATAGATAGAGCCTCTCCACGAATAGAAGGTTTTATATCAGCAATTTCCAAAGCCTGCTCAAGTTTGGTTTTCACTTCTTCAGATTTACCAAAATGATTTGTTAAATTATTCCACAATGTCTTACGACGATGGACAAAGCTAGCCTTAGCCACTCGGAAAAGGAAATCCTCATCTTTAACTTCAACCAACGGTTGTTCACGGCGCGTCATCTTCAAAATTGCTGAGTCAACATTCGGGGCTGGTACAAAGACTGTACGAGGGACAACAAATGCCACTTTAGCGGTCATATAATACTGCACAGCAATTGATAGAGAACCATAAGCCTTGCTATTAGGCTCTGCAGAAATGCGGTCAGCAACCTCTTTTTGCATCATAACAACAAATTCTGCAAAAGGAATCTTACTCTCAATCAAATGCATCAAGATTGGCGTCGTAATATAATATGGCAAATTGGCGACTACCTTAATTGGTAGTTCTGGATTTTTAAACTCTTTGACACGTGTCTGTAAATCCGCCTTGAGAACATCTTCATTAATTACGTTAACATTTTCATGATTACGTAATGTATCCTCTAAAATCGGAACCAAGCGATCATCAATTTCAAAAGCCATAACTTCCGCAGCATTTTCAGCTAAGAATTCTGTTAATGCTCCGATACCAGGTCCAATTTCGATTACATTGACACTTTTATCAATCTCTGCCGTATCAACAATTTTTTGTAAAATATTTGTATCTGTTAAGAAGTTCTGTCCAAAAGACTTCTTAAAGGTAAAGCCATGGCGTTCAAGGACAGCCTTGGTCACGCTATAATCTGCAATTCTCATTTATTCTCTTTTCTTATTATTTTCACGATTTTTATACTTGGACACAAAACAGGTCCAAACCCTTAATTATCCCAACCTCAATAATAAGCTACTTAGTAGCGATTTGATGTTAAAATCACTGGTAATCTAGTAATTTGACATAGCCTCTTCTAGCTCCTCTAATGTGATTCCAAACAATTCCAAACGCTTTAAAAGCTGCTTTCCATTGCAATAACCAATACGAAGCGCCTCGCCCAAATATTCTCGACGCTTTCGACTATCTGCTCCCATTAGCAGCCCTAACTTCATAAGATTTAATTTACTAATATCAAACTGATTATCATCATCGTAACTACCTAAAACTCCAGATAAGGCCTTTTGAAGATCCTCAAAACTCGCATGCTCAACACCCAATGAACGACCTTTAGTCTTAGATTTTGGTGTTGCTTCCCCACGGTTTAAAAAAGCATGCTTTGCTGTCGGAACAGCTTCCATAATGATTTTACGGATACGTTCACCATTATAGTCTGGATCAGTAAAAACAATCACTCCGCGTAAGTCATTAAGCTTATCGATACGCTCTAAGTCATCCTCATTAATAGCGGATCCTCTAGTCTCATAGGTATCCACCTCATAAAAACGTCTCAAATTTGCCGTATCATCCTTACCTTCTACGACGATGACTTCTTGAATCTTTATTCTATTCATCCAGACCAAAAATCCTCATCGCATTGTCATAAGTAGCCCTAGCCACTTCTTCACTCGTTAAACCACGAAGCTCAGCAATCTTGTCTACTACGTAACGTGTATAGCCTGTACGATTCTCACGACCACGTTTGGGAACAGGTGCCAAATACGGTGCATCCGTTTCAACCAGAATCTTATCTAAAGGTAACTTCTGAGCAGCTTCTTGGACATCCAAAGCCTTCTTAAAAGTTACAACACCTGAAAATGAAATCATCATTCCAAGATCAACAAATTTTTGAGCTATTTCTAGGGATCCTGAGTATGAGTGCATAATCCCCCCACGAGGACCAACACCAACTTCTTTAATAACAGCGTAGGTATCCTCAAGTGCATCACGTGTATGGACAACAAAAGGTAAATTGTGTTCCTTTGACAAAGCTATTTGACGCTTAAAGACATCAATCTGAGTTTCTTTAGGATCTTCCATCCAATAATAATCCAAACCGATTTCCCCAAGTGCCACTACTTTCGGATTATCCAATTGTGATACAATCATATCCTCAATTTCCTGAGAATAGGAACCCGCTTCCGTAGGATGCCATCCAATCGTACTATATAATTGATCATATCTCTCTGATAGTGCTAAAGATTTATTTATTGTTGGTTTATCAAAACCGACAATATTCATTTTAACAACACCTAGTTCAGCTGCAAAATCTATTTCTTCTTGTTCTTTTCCTGCAAAATTATCCACATTAAGATGGGTATGCGTATCAAAAATTTCAATCATAGCTCTATTATAACAAAAACGAGCGAGCATAGCTCACTCACCTTTTCATTTTATTAAACAAAGAGTCGCATATATTCTCTCTTTGTACAACGATTCATTACAATATCCTGTCTATTCGCTTGACGAAGAATAGTCTCAGCCTCCTCATTCTCAAGACCAATTTGACTCCAAAAAACTGTTGCATCCGTTTCAAGAAAATCATAGGCAACATCTGGTAAAAGCTCACTTCGTCTAAATACATCAACAATATCAATCGAAAATGGGATATCTTTAAGATGAGCATAAACATGCTCTCCTAGAAGCTCCTGACCTTCTAGTTTGGGATTTACTGGTATAATACGATAACCAGCAGCTTGTAGAAAATGAGCAACCTGATAAGATGCTGCCTCCTTGCGATGAGATAAACCAACAATTGCAATCGTCTTTGCAGATTTTAAATAAGATTCTATAACCTCATCACCAGGATTTTGAAATGAATAAGACATATGATTCTCCTCGTCGTTTGAATAAACTAAAAATAAAAATCCCCAAACGGGACTGTGACGATTAGTTAGCTAAGCTCGGCAACGATAGCTTTAATTTGTTCTTTTGTATGTACACCTGCTACTTGCTTAACAACCTTACCATCTTTTTTGAAGAGTAAAGTTGGAATAGACATAATTCCAAACTTCTGAGCTGTTTCTGGGTTCTCATCAACATCAATTTTAACAATCTTAAGTTCATCTTCTGAAATTTCTTCAGAAAGTTGCTCAAGAATTGGTGCTTGCATCAAGCAAGGCCCACACCAAGTTGCCCAAAAATCAATCAAAACGAGGCCTTCAGCTGTTTCTTGTTCAAATGTAGCATCTGTTACTACTTGTGTCATTTAATCATCCTCCTAGACATTATAAAACTTTTGTAGACCTATTCTATATGATTCTAAAGGCTATTGCAAGAATTTGACACATACATAAAAAATTCTTATCAAATATTAGTCATTACCTATCATAGACATCACTTGCCCACAGGCAGTCTTGGGAGTATAATAATAAAAAACTATAAAAATAGAAATGAGTAAATATGGATAAAGATGCAATGATTACCTATCTCATAGGTGAACTCAAAAAAGAAAATCTAGAATTACATGATTTGATTATCCCAGAAGAACTCGAGGAAAAACAAAAACTTCTCAGAGCACTCTTTAATACACGTAAACCAATGGCAGCATCAACACAATTCTTAACAATCCAAGACCTTTACCTACAAGTTAGAAAAGGAGAAAGAGGATTTGTACAACTCAGTTCGCTCCAGCCCATTCCACAAGATGATCGAATCTACCTCTGGAAAGGTGATATTACAAGACTCGAAGTAGATGCAATCGTAAATGCAGCTAATAAAACCTTACTTGGATGTATGAAACCACTTCATGATTGTGTAGATAACGCTATTCATACATACGCAGGTGTTCAGTTACGCCAAGCTTGTTTCGAGCTCATCTTAGAACAAGGATATGAAGAACCCGTTGGCATGGCTAAAATCACCCCAGCTTACAATCTTCCTTCTGCCTTTGTCATTCATACAGTAGGTCCAAAAATAGTAGACCAACCGACACAAATTGATGAGGATCTTTTAGCAAAAAGTTATCTTTCAGTATTAGCACTAGCTGAGAAAAATAACATTGAATCAATTGCTATACCATGTCTATCAACTGGAGATTTCAATTTTCCAAAACAAGAAGCTGCCAAAATCGCCATTCAAACAGTCAAAACCTTTATTGACGAGTCAAGTATAATAAAAAAAGTAATATTTAACGTATTTGATGATGAAAATTTAGCTATTTATAAAAAACTCCTTGCCAAATAAAAGAAGAAAATCGATTTGATTTTCTTCTTTTTTATTGCATAACTGAATGCTCTTTTAAAAGATTAAAAAATGACGAATAATCTCTTTTAAGATTGACAAAACTACCGCCCTTAGACAAGAAACTATGTTCAGAAACAGCTGTACAAACAAGGATTCCGTTTTGATTTACCATATTGTATACAAAAGTAAGTTTAGCAGATTTAACTCTTTTAACATTAATCTCGATAGAAATTACATCTGCAAAAGTAGAAGTAGCTTTATAGTCACAGGAAATTGAAGTAACAGGAGAGATAATTCCCTCCTCTTCAATTTTTTCATAAGGCCAACCTATCTCTCTTAGAAAAAAAGTTCTCGCCTCTTCCATCCATCGAACATAATTAGAATGATGAGTAATACCCATTCGATCTGTTTCATAATACTGGACCTCGTGTTTACAAATAAACATAAGAACCTCCAAAAAGACTAAGAAATAAAATCTAAAATATCATCCTCAGAAAGAGATGAGTCACATACAACCTTAGCAGCTCCATTTTCTGAAACAAAGAGAGCAGGAACTGTAGCAATACCATATCTTTTACGTAAAGCTTGAATATCTTCTAATTCTTCACTATTTTCGCTATTAATATAGAAAATAGTAAGATTTGAATTACGTGCCACATTTGATAATTTAGGTTCAAAAAGTTGACAATATGGACAAGAAGGACGTCCAATAAATAAAATAAATTTTTCAGCTGTATCAATATTCTCCTTAGCCGAAGAAACAGAAATAGGTGTAAAAGCAGATGCAAAATTTGACATAGAATACCTCTCAATTTAAAATATAGTATTATCATATCTGAAATTTAAACTTTTAACAAGTAAATAACTTAACAAAAAAAGCTAGACCTGCGTCTAGCAATGAGAATTATACTCCGCCAGTAGGACTCGAACCTACGACATCATGA
>NZ_LSIZ01000155.1:0-256 GCF_001556505.1 Streptococcus sp. CCH8-H5
CACAAACAGGTACACCAAGCTTCACACCTGGTAACCCTGCAATCCCAATGGATGACGATGTACCAGCAACCTTTGAAGATGGCTCAACAACTAAAGTTATTCCAGGAGAAGGTACTTACACTGTAGCTCCTGATGGCACAGTAACCTTCGTCCCAGAAAAATCATTTACTGGAACTGCTTCAGGTGTAACAGTGAAACGTGTGGATAAGAACGGAACTGAAATCACAGCTAAGTACACACCAACAGTAACTCCTGT
>NZ_LSIZ01000156.1:0-676 GCF_001556505.1 Streptococcus sp. CCH8-H5
CAGGTAAACAAGGTCAAACCCAAACAGGTAAGCCTGAATTTACTGAAGGTGACAGTCGTGTACCAATGAATGACGATGTACCAGCAACATTTGAAGATGGTTCAACTACCAAGACTGTTGATGGCGTTGGTACATACACAGTAGCAGCAGACGGAACAGTAACCTTCGTACCAGAAAAATCATTCGTCGGAACTGCGCCAGCTGTAACAGTGGTTCGTGAAGATAAGAACGGAACAAAAGCTTCCGCAACTTATACACCAACCGTAACACCAGTTACACCAACTGCAGAAGATACAACATCTACTGACAAACAAGGTCAAACGCAAACAGGTACACCAACCTTCACACCAGGTAATCCAAATGTTCCAATGGATGATGATACACCTGCAACATTTGAAGATGGCTCAACTACGAAGACCGTTCCTGGTGAAGGAACTTACACAGTTGCTCCAGACGGAACCGTAACCTTTGTTCCAGAAAAATCATTCACTGGAGAAGGTACAGGCGTAACGGTTAAACGTGTCGATAAGAACGGTACTCCAGTTACTGCTAAGTACACCCCAACTGTGACTCCAGTAACTCCAACAGCAACTCCTGCTGAATCTGAAGCACCTCAAGGTGTGGTTCAAACTGGAACAGTAACCTTCACAGAAGGTGACCCAGTTGCACCAATCGA
>NZ_LSIZ01000157.1:0-909 GCF_001556505.1 Streptococcus sp. CCH8-H5
TACCTGTAAGGTCTGTAGCGACTACTGGTTTCACTGGCGCTGTGGTGTCTGTCGCCACTTTAGGATCACTTGCGTCTGATGTATTTCCTGATGGGTCTGTCGCTTTTGCTGTCACATTGCCTGCTGGAATGTCAACAGTTGGGGTGATGGTTGCTTTACCATCTGCTCCTGCTGTCGCTTCACCAATCTTGTTGCCATCTTTATCGTAAAGGGCAACAGTTGAGCCTGGTTCTGCACTGACTTCAACTGGAGTCTTAGTGCCGGCTTTTCCTGTGAGGTCTGTAGCGACAACTGGTTTCGCTGGCGCTTCTGTATCAGCGCCTGTAGTTGCCTTCGCTGGATCACTCGCGTCTGATGTGTTACCTGCCGCATCTGTCGCTTTCGCTGTCACATTCCCTGCTGGAATATCAACAGTTGGCGTAATGGTTGCTTTACCATCTGCGCCTGCTGTCGCTTCACCGATCTTGTTGCCATCTTTATCGTAAAGGGCAACAGTTGAGCCTGGTTCTGCAGTTACTTCTACTGATGGCTTAGTGCCTGCTTTTCCTGTAAGATCTGTATTCACTACTGGTTTCGCTGGGGCTGTAGTGTCTGTCGCTACTTTAGGATCACTTGCGTCTGATGTGTTACCCGCTGCATCTGTCGCTTTGGCTGTTACATTACCTACTGAAATATCAACGGTTGGCGTGATGGTAGCTTTGCCATCTGCGCCTGCTGTCACTTCACCAATCTTGTTGCCATCTTTATCGTAAAGAGCAACAGTTGAACCTGGTTCTGCACTGACTTCAACTGGAGTCTTAGTGCCGGCTTTTCCTGTTAGGTCTGTATTCACTACTGGTTTCGCTGGGGCTGTAGTGTCTGTCGCCACTTTAGGATCACTTGCGTCTGATGTGTTACCTGCCGCATCTG
>NZ_LSIZ01000016.1:0-269 GCF_001556505.1 Streptococcus sp. CCH8-H5
CACTTGGTTTCTTATTCAGTTCTCAAAGGTCTTTGTCTCTCTTAAGACAACTCCTATATTCTAGCAAATCTAGAATAACTTGTCAACACTTTTTTCGAAGTTTTTTCACTTCTCGTGTTCACCGCCTCTTCCGAAACAGCTTATTTATAATATCATCTCTGACTTATCTTGTCAATAACTTTTTTAAAGTTTTGGAACCTTTTCAAGTTTGTGGCAAGTCTGTTAAGACAACTTTTATATCTTAACACCCAATTTAGTTATTGTCAATA
>NZ_LSIZ01000017.1:0-214 GCF_001556505.1 Streptococcus sp. CCH8-H5
GAATCAGCGTCTGCCTCTGAGTCAGTAAGTGCCTCGGCTTCAGCAAGTGCGTCAGAATCAGCAAGCGCCTCAGAATCAGCAAGTACATCAGAATCAGCAAGTGCCTCAGCCTCAGCAAGTGCGTCAGAATCAGCAAGTACTTCAGCCTCAGCAAGTGAGTCTGAGTCAGTAAGTGCCTCGGCTTCAGCAAGTGCGTCAGCCTCAGCAAGTACAT
>NZ_LSIZ01000018.1:0-2500 GCF_001556505.1 Streptococcus sp. CCH8-H5
AAGAGAGACAAAGACCTTTGAGAACTGAATAAGAAACCAAGTGCAGGGTTATGATAGAAGAAATTATAACCTGTCAATTTACAAGAATAAATCGTCAGACGACGGTAATGAGTTAACGCTCGAACAATTATTAAATTTTTTAATGAGAGTTTGATCCTGGCTCAGGACGAACGCTGGCGGCGTGCCTAATACATGCAAGTAGAACGCTGAAGAGAGGAGCTTGCTCTTCTTGGATGAGTTGCGAACGGGTGAGTAACGCGTAGGTAACCTGCCTTGTAGCGGGGGATAACTATTGGAAACGATAGCTAATACCGCATAACAATGGATGACACATGTCATTTATTTGAAAGGGGCAATTGCTCCACTACAAGATGGACCTGCGTTGTATTAGCTAGTAGGTGAGGTAACGGCTCACCTAGGCGACGATACATAGCCGACCTGAGAGGGTGATCGGCCACACTGGGACTGAGACACGGCCCAGACTCCTACGGGAGGCAGCAGTAGGGAATCTTCGGCAATGGGGGCAACCCTGACCGAGCAACGCCGCGTGAGTGAAGAAGGTTTTCGGATCGTAAAGCTCTGTTGTAAGTCAAGAACGAGTGTGAGAGTGGAAAGTTCACACTGTGACGGTAGCTTACCAGAAAGGGACGGCTAACTACGTGCCAGCAGCCGCGGTAATACGTAGGTCCCGAGCGTTGTCCGGATTTATTGGGCGTAAAGCGAGCGCAGGCGGTTTGATAAGTCTGAAGTTAAAGGCTGTGGCTCAACCATAGTTCGCTTTGGAAACTGTCAAACTTGAGTGCAGAAGGGGAGAGTGGAATTCCATGTGTAGCGGTGAAATGCGTAGATATATGGAGGAACACCGGTGGCGAAAGCGGCTCTCTGGTCTGTAACTGACGCTGAGGCTCGAAAGCGTGGGGAGCGAACAGGATTAGATACCCTGGTAGTCCACGCCGTAAACGATGAGTGCTAGGTGTTGGATCCTTTCCGGGATTCAGTGCCGCAGCTAACGCATTAAGCACTCCGCCTGGGGAGTACGACCGCAAGGTTGAAACTCAAAGGAATTGACGGGGGCCCGCACAAGCGGTGGAGCATGTGGTTTAATTCGAAGCAACGCGAAGAACCTTACCAGGTCTTGACATCCCGATGCTATTTCTAGAGATAGAAAGTTACTTCGGTACATCGGTGACAGGTGGTGCATGGTTGTCGTCAGCTCGTGTCGTGAGATGTTGGGTTAAGTCCCGCAACGAGCGCAACCCCTATTGTTAGTTGCCATCATTCAGTTGGGCACTCTAGCGAGACTGCCGGTAATAAACCGGAGGAAGGTGGGGATGACGTCAAATCATCATGCCCCTTATGACCTGGGCTACACACGTGCTACAATGGTTGGTACAACGAGTTGCGAGTCGGTGACGGCAAGCTAATCTCTTAAAGCCAATCTCAGTTCGGATTGTAGGCTGCAACTCGCCTACATGAAGTCGGAATCGCTAGTAATCGCGGATCAGCACGCCGCGGTGAATACGTTCCCGGGCCTTGTACACACCGCCCGTCACACCACGAGAGTTTGTAACACCCGAAGTCGGTGAGGTAACCTTTTGGAGCCAGCCGCCTAAGGTGGGATAGATGATTGGGGTGAAGTCGTAACAAGGTAGCCGTATCGGAAGGTGCGGCTGGATCACCTCCTTTCTAAGGAAAAACGGAATGTACTTGAGTTTCTTATTTAGTTTTGAGAGGTCTTGTGGGGCCTTAGCTCAGCTGGGAGAGCGCCTGCTTTGCACGCAGGAGGTCAGCGGTTCGATCCCGCTAGGCTCCATTGAATCGAAAGATTCAAGTATTGTCCATTGAAAATTGAATATCTATATCAAATTCCATATGTAATTAATTACATATAGATAGTAACAAGAAAATAAACCGAAACGCTGTGAATATTTAATGAGTTAGGTCGCAAGACCAAAATAAGGTTAAGTTAATAAGGGCGCACGGTGGATGCCTTGGCACTAGAAGCCGATGAAGGACGTGACTAACGACGAAATGCTTTGGGGAGCTGTAAGTGAGCAATGATCCAGAGATGTCCGAATGGGGGAACCCGGCAGGTAATGCCTGTCACTCATTACTGTTAAGGTAATGTAGAGGAAGACGCAGTGAACTGAAACATCTAAGTAGCTGCAGGAAGAGAAAGCAAAAGCGATTGCCTTAGTAGCGGCGAGCGAAACGGCAAGAGGGCAAACCGAAGAGTTTACTCTTCGGGGTTGTAGGACTGCAACGTGGACTTAAAGATTATAGAAGAACTACCTGGGAAGGTAGGCCAAAGAGAGTAATAGCCTCGTATTCGAAATAGTCTTTATACCTAGCAGTATCCTGAGTACGGCGAGACACGAGAAATCTCGTCGGAATCTGGGAGGACCATCTCCCAACCCTAAATACTCTCTAGTGACCGATAGTGAACCAGTACCGTGAGGGAAAGGTGAAAAGCACCCCGGGAGGGGAGTGAAATAGAACC
>NZ_LSIZ01000019.1:0-296 GCF_001556505.1 Streptococcus sp. CCH8-H5
TAACTTTGTGAAGTTTAAAATGTACTTTCTTTTCCATGATAATTCTCCTTTCATTTTAAATCTGTCATTATTGAGAAGGAGTCTCTATAACTTCATTAACTAATGAGTGTTCCGTTTCCGTCCGCATCAAAATGATAGGTTTCCCCTTTTATAGTAATGTCAATATTTGACAAACGGGCACCTGAGTTGGCATCGTAGTAGTGGATTTTACCATCAACGGTGACTAGTTCACCTTTGGCTTGTTTACCGTTACTGTGGAAGTAGACTGGGACATTGTCAATGGTTTGTTCACCGGT
>NZ_LSIZ01000002.1:0-378 GCF_001556505.1 Streptococcus sp. CCH8-H5
ATAGCGTTTCATTGGTGTAAACTGTAAGTAACCACACAAACAGAACCCGAGGAAACACTATGAGCTACTCCCATCTTACCATAACCGAGCGAATAAAGATAGAAGCCTATTTGGAATTAGGTTTGAAACCTTGCCAAATTGCCAACAAACTTGGCGTACATAGATCCACCATCTCAAGAGAGTTAAGACGATGCCAAAATGGCTATTCCGCAGCCTTAGCACAGGAACAGTACGACCACAGGGCTAAACAAAAAGGTCGGAAGTCTTGTTTGACACCAGAGTTGAAAAAGGAAATTGAGGACGGTTTAAAATCCTCCTGGTCGCCTGAACAGATTTGTGGCCGCTATCAGCTTGAACAAAAGCCAATGGTAGCTTTTA
>NZ_LSIZ01000020.1:0-1391 GCF_001556505.1 Streptococcus sp. CCH8-H5
TCAAGGTTTACGATGGTATCACTGGTGAAGATGTAACAGCTAAATTCGACATCAAGGTTGAAAATGGTGTTCTCTATGGTACATCTAAAGCAAGCATGACTAAGGCTATCAGCTCAACTGATGCTACTCCAGTCATCGATACAACTAAGTTTGCCTTTGGACGTTACTATAAATTTGATATCCCAGCTGTTGTTAAAGACATTGATGCTAACGACGGTGTTGATATTGAAAATACAGCCAACCAAACAATTCACCAATACAACCCATTCAATAAGAAAGTTACAACTCCTGAAAAACCAACTCAAACACGTGAAAACAACGTTCCAGTTCCACTCGAGTTCAACTATACTAAACGACTTGAAGGACGTGAGTTGACTGCAGGTGAGTTCAGCTTCGTATTGAAAGACAAAGACAACAAGGTTCTTCAAACAGTAACCAACGATAAAGATGGTCACATCAAGTTTGAAAAACTCTTGTTCAACAAAGATGATCTTGGTAAGACATTCACTTACACAGTTGAAGAAGTAGCTGGTAAAGATGCTTCAATCACTTACGATGCTATGAAAGCTACTGTGACAGTGGAAGTTACTAAGGAAGGCAAAGTTCTTACAACTGTCGTTAACCACGCTTCAACAGGCGGATTCGCTTCAAGCGCTAACGATAAAGAGTTCAACAACAAGGTGGTTCCACCAGAAACACCTAAGTTCCAACCAGAGAAATATGTTGTGAACAAAGAGAAATTTGACATCACTGGTAACAAGCTTGTTGATGATGATAAAGAATTGGCAGACAAGTACGCAGATACAAATGCGAACCCATATGCTGATGACGCATCAAACAACGAAGCTGAAAACATGAATACTAAATCTGTTAAACGTGGTGAAAAACTTGTTTACCAAGTATGGCTCGATACAACTAAATTCGACGCTAACAACAAGGATTACATCCAAACAGTTGGTATCTCTGATGACTACGATGAAACTAAATTGGATCTTGATGCTTCAGCTATTAAAGCTTACGATTCAGTAACAGGTGAAGATGTAACAGCTAAATTCGACATCAAAGTTGAAAATGGTATGATTACTGCTAACCTTAAAGATGGCTTCACTAAGTCACTTGGAGATGATGCAAATACTCAAATCATCGACACAACTAAGTTTGCCTTTGGTCGTTACTATAAATTCGATATCCCAACCACTGTTAAAGACTCTGTTCCTGGCGGTGTAGATATTGAAAATACAGCTGGACAAGTAGTTCACTTCTACAACCCACAAACTAAGAAGACAGAAATTCCTACTAAACCAACTGAAAAACGTGTAAACAGCGTTCCAATCTCAGTAGAATTCAACTTCACTAAACGTTTGGAAGGTCGTGAGCTTAAAGCTAACGAA
>NZ_LSIZ01000021.1:0-266 GCF_001556505.1 Streptococcus sp. CCH8-H5
ACCAACGCCATCAACTGACTTGGTAGTTGAGCCATCATCAAATGTTGCTGGAACATCATCGTTCATTGGCACACGTCTATCGCCTTCAGTAAATACAGGTTTACCAGTTTGTGTAGCACCTTGGATATCTGTTGTTTCAACTGGTGTTGCAGTTGGAGTTACTGGAGTCACAGTTGGTGTATAAGTTGCAGAGGCTTTGGTTCCGTTCTTATCTTCACGAACAACCGTTACAGCCGGTGCAGTTCCGACAAATGATTTCTCAGGAA
>NZ_LSIZ01000022.1:0-2280 GCF_001556505.1 Streptococcus sp. CCH8-H5
CACCAACAACTAGTGATACTGATACCCCTAATTCTCAAGTTCCCTCTGCTGAAAATAATATCACTGGCGGTCACTACTACAGTGATAAACAGGGGAATTGGTACTATGAAGATGCTAATGGGAAAAAACTTACTGGAGACCAAACGATTGATAACGTAAGAGTCTCCTTCTGGGAGGACGGAAAACAAATTAAAGGACCACAAATCGTAAATTACAAACTATACCGTTATTTTGATGATAATACTGGTCAACTACAAACCAAACGTTATCTAGAATATAAGGGAAACTGGTACTATGTTGACAAGGATGGTATTCCTCTCAAGGGGGAACAAACCATTGATAGGCAAGAAGTTTATTTTGATTATGACGGAACTCAAGTCAAAGGAGACTTTAGTGAAAAGTATTCTGGTAATCTTGATAAGATGCACTATTATGACCCTAACACCGGAGCTAGAGTTAGAAAAGAAGGTCTCGTTCAAGATAAAGAAGGAAGAACCTTTTTTATCAATAATGACGGTTCTAAATATACAGGAACTCGTATGATTGATGGTAATCTTTATTATTTCGAAATCAACTCTGGTGTCATGCAAAAAGGAATCAGCATAGAGCTAGAAGATGGAAAGACTCTTCCAACTTCTAATAAATATGGAACGCCCACAAACATTACCCGTCGTTACTATTTTGACTCAGAAACCGGTCAGTTAGTCAAAAAACAAACAATTAAAGAACATGATAAATGGTACTACTACGGTGATGATGGAAATGCTATTCGTCCTAAAGATGGGGAAACCCTTATTAATGGACAAATCGTCTATCTCTACTCAAACGGCCGTCAAGCTAAAGGAGAACTTGTTCTTGATAATGGGGTCCTCCGTTACTATGATCCTGATTCTGGAGCTCGTGTTGTAAATACAAGCCTAACGATCAATGGGATGACTTATAACTTTGATGAAAATGGAATTGGTAAAGATGCTCCAAACCCTAACGGCTACTATAGCGATGAACAGGGTAACTGGTATTATAAGAATGCAAGCGGAGAAAACCTTATCGGTTTCCAAATCATTAAGGGACAAAGAGTATTCTTCCGGGATAATGGACAACAAGTCAAAGGGGCCTATTTAGATATATATAATGACCTTAAAGGTTACTACGATATCAATACAGGAAATCTCGTAACCAATCGTTACGTTGAAGTTAATGGTAATTGGTACTATGTTAATAAATACGGTAGCCCACTAAAAGGGGCCTACATTATTGATGGACAAGATGTTATGTTCGATCCCCATGATGGTAAACAGATTAAAGGAGGATTTGTAAGAGATCCGAAGTTTATCTCCAAATATTATTACATGCCTAAGTACTACTATGATAAAGACAATGGTTGCAAAGTAACCCATGCAGGCTTTGTTAATGAAAATGATTCAACCTACTACCTTGATGATAAAGGACAAATAGTTCTTGGGCTTCAGGAAATTAATGGCGATTTCTATTACTTCCGTCCAGAAAATACGTATAAACACTATGACATTGGAGAAATGTTACGAGATCGTTTTATCTATGAAAATAATAAGGTCTATTATGTTGATCATAGTGGTAAAATCTTGAAAAATCGCTTTTTCGAACGTAATGGAACTGGAACTTGGTATTATTTTACAAAAGATGGTACAGCTGCAACAGGAGAAGTTGAAATTAATGGTCAAAAACTATACTTTGATAATCCTTGGGGTTTTCAGACCAAAGGAAGGGTTGCTCAAAACGGTAAATTCTATGACAAAGATTCTGGTGAACTAGTGACCAATACTTTTAAAGAAGTATTGACTTCCGTTGGTAGTACCATAAATGGCGAAATTTTATATGCAAAGGACTGGTATTACCTTGATAGGGAAGGCCGACCACTAAAAGGACCTCAAACACTTGATTATGTCAAAATGTACTTCTTCCCTAATGGAGCACAGGTTAAGGGACGTTTTGCTCCTGATGGACACTACTATGATAAGGATACTGGTGCACTTGTAACAAACCGTTACGTCCATATCTATAACTGGAAATTTCAAGATAAATACGGTAATCCTGTCGATAACTTTTTTATCAAGTACCCACATAATTTTATTTTTGGTCTCAATGATAACACAATACCAGTAGACATTAGTCACTACCCACTTTCAAGCAAAGACTTCGATTGTGAGGACTATTTCTACTACGTTGATGTCAATGGTGATAAAGTTACCGGTGAACAAACCATTGACAATGTCCCAGTCTACTTCCACAGTAACGGTAAAC
>NZ_LSIZ01000023.1:0-3105 GCF_001556505.1 Streptococcus sp. CCH8-H5
TTTAAGATTTTTATAGTTATTTACAACCACTAAAGCCGTAAAAGACACAGAAAAAAGGGCGTGACAAGCACGCACATCACCTACATTCTAACAAATGAAAATATTAAAAGCAATAGAAAAAACCAGAGCTGATGCCCTGGTTTTCTTTATTAAGCGACTTGATATGTTCACGGATAAAAAGAGGTTCACCAAGTTCCTGCTCCAAATCTTTTAACTGACGACTGAGTGTCGGCTGAGTAATCATCAGCTTCTCAGCTGCCTTGGAGATACTCCCCTCCTCAGCAATAGTAATAAAATAACGAAGCACTCTTAACTCCATGCCATCCTCCTAATTTTCCTCATAAGATTTAAACGGTTGATTCTTCTCAGGATATCGGTCTGGTGTAATGGCGAGTCCCATTTGCTCTTTTTCGTGATATAACTCTTTCATAAGCGACCACATCATCAACACTAGTACTATGGAAAATGGAAAAGCGACAATAATGAGCGTGTTTTGTAAAGCTGTCAATCCACCAGAAAACATGAGTGCAATAGCAATCAAGGCCAGCATGACACCCCAAATCACCTTTTTACGATTACTTGGATTTAGATTGCCATCTTCAGACAACATGGCCAAAACATAGGTGGCAGAATCCGCCGAGGTCACAAAGAAGGTTAAAACTAAAATAATTGCCAGGAGTGAAAGGACACTTCCCAGAGGATATTCATTAAAAGAGGCAAAAAGAATTTCTTCTGTGGCAAAACGTATCAAATTAACCCCCGAATCTTGTAGTGAAGTAGATAAGGTACCAAAAGCAGAAAACCAGATAAAACTAAGGACTGTTGGTGCCAAAAGCACTACTGTCAAAAATTCGCGAATAGTCCGACCTTTTGAGATACGGGCAATAAAGACGCCCACAAAAGGTGACCAGGAAATCCACCATGCCCAGTAAAAAATGGTCCATTGGTTAATCCAAGCCCGCTTGGTCTCATCAAAAGCCGCCGCCCGAAAACTCATACGGAAGAAGTTTTGAAAATAAAGGCCGATAGAGTCTGTCATGGTGTCAAATATCTTAACCGTTGGCCCCAAAACTATGACTCCAGCAAGCAAGACAATAGCTAAAATCAAGTTTGTATTAGATAGGATTTTAACACCCTTTCCTAAACCTGATAAGGCAGAAATAAGAAAAAGAATTGTCGCAATGATGATAATGATGACTTGCACAAGACTATTATTAGGAATACCAAAGACATAGGAGAGACCACCATTGATTTGTGAGGCACCAAAGCCGAGCGTTGTCGCTACCCCAATCACTGTCGCAATAATGGTGATGGTATCGATAATGGTTGCTATTGGTCCGTCCGCATATTTTCCAAAAAGAGGCTTAAAGACGACTGAGAGCTGATATTTCTCCCGTTTACGAAAGCCAAAATAAGCCAAAGACAATCCCACCAGGGCATAGACCGCCCAAGCATGAAATCCCCAGTGAAAAAAAGTAAAACGAAAAGCATCTGCGAGAGCATCCGCACTGCCTATTTCTGCATTGGGCGTCGAGATAGCAAAGTGACTCAAAGGCTCTGCTGCCCCATAAAAGACCAGCCCAATCCCCATTCCAGCAGAAAACATCATGGCAATCCATGACGTCGTCGAATGCTCTGGCCGACTCGTGGGATTACCCAAGCGAATCTGCCCTATCGGACTTACAATTAAAAAGACACAAAAAATTAAAATCCCCGTAACCAATAACAAGTAAAACCAGCCAACACTAGTTGTTAAGAGATTTTTTAAGTAAAAACTAATATTTTGAAACTGCTGGGGAACAAAGAGCCCTAACAAGACTAAAATAAATATGATGACGAGCGAAAGCTGAAAAACTTTTGTTATTTTAGAATGCTTCACCATTTTACCTCCTTATGTGTTCTTAGTTATAAAAAGTTTTTGAGAAAACTTAAAATTCTATATGGTTTCATTGTAACACAATTGTTTAATTTATACATATAACAACCGAATACATCCAACATATTTGCACCGTATTCTTCAAATATTTGACTAATCTTTTGAGAAAGAGATCCCTTTTTCTTTTGCAATATTCTTGATTTTAGCTTTGAAACTATTAGCATTTGAAAATTTCACGACAAGACCTCCACATATGATTGTAGTTTTTCGGTTACTTTAAATAGTTGTGCATAGTGATACAACTTGGCATAATCAACAGCTCCTTTTTTAAAGTAAGCTTGAAAAGCTGGAGCAATAACTTGAATATCGACATGATAAGCTGTTCTCAAACACTCCACTAATGTTCGTTCCATATCATATACTGAGATAAACTGTCCAGCCTGTCGCTCCAGTCTAATAATACCGATTTCATGATACTTTCTAGCGACAATTGGCTTGACACCAGCTTCTTTCATTGGCCTCGTATTTGTCCCGAAAGGAAAAGTCATCACAGGCTCAAATGGAATGGTAAGGGACAGACTATGTAACCAAAGTGCTATTTCTAAGGATGGAAAACGGTACTGTAAACTAAAATAGTCATCGATATAGGTATCTGGCAGATGATAGATACCTCTTTCAATTGATTCCACTTTCCCTTTTGAGACTAACTGATTCAGTTGTTGATAAGAAAAGTTAAGCTCTTCCATATCACGAAAAGTTATTACTCCATGATTATTTTTAATATAATTATAAACGGGTTTCTCTAACAAATCCATATCACCACCTCCAAAACAATATGCTAACAAATCAAGTCATTGTTAACATATCCTTTTTTATTTCGTCGTATACGCAAAACTCAAGTTACTATCCACTCCAGATAATTTATGGAAGGTATAGTTTGGATTGCCATTGTAATTGGTTTCGGAGATAAGGAATGAGCCATTTGGGTAGAGTTTTTCGACGAAAGCCACATGTCCGTATTCTGCTGGTGTGCCATGTCCTCCTCCCGCAAAGGAAATAATAGCTCCTGCTTGTGGACTTGTCGCCAAAATCAAAAAGACACTGGAAACCCTCATCAATCATTCTAGCAAGAACCGTCGGCAAATCCAAGTTAGCAATAACAAATAAAATGGCCGCCGTAAAATTCATTGCTAGCCACTTAGGATAACGTCTGAGATAAGACCAAATAT
>NZ_LSIZ01000024.1:0-378 GCF_001556505.1 Streptococcus sp. CCH8-H5
ATAGCGTTTCATTGGTGTAAACTGTAAGTAACCACACAAACAGAACCCGAGGAAAAACTATGAGCTACTCCCATCTTACCATAACCGACCGAATAAAGATAGAAACCTACTTAGAATTAGGTTTGAAACCTTGCCAAATTGCAAATAAACTTGGCGTTCATAAGTCTACTATTTCAAGAGAGTTAAGACGATGCCAAAATGGTTATTCCTCAGCCTTAGCACAGGAACAGTACGACCACAGGGCTAAGCAAAAAGGTCGGAAGTCTCGTTTGACACCAAAGTTGAAAAAGGAAATTGAGGACGGTTTAAAATCCTCCTGGTCACCTGAACAGATTTGTGGCCGCTATCAGCTTGAACAAAAGCCAATGGTAGCTTTTA